>CAZKYZ010000158.1:0-8209 GCA_964557055.1 uncultured Desulfobacterales bacterium | reverse complement strand
ACTCCCATATATTTCGGGGCTGAGCATCTTCAACCCCTCTTCCATGGTTCTTCCTGATTTTCCGGACGGTTTGTAATAGCCCCTCAGGGCCAATGCATCAGCGACGGTTTTGAAAAGGCGTATGGCAAAGCGCCCTTTTTGAGATTTGGTAAGTTCTTCCAACGTCTACCTCCTATCGTTGTCCGTTTGGTTCACTTTCAAGTTGTTTTCTTTGGGCGCACCTTTTTTTACGGCAAATGAGGCAGTTCTCATCCGTGCATGGATCAATATGAACCATCAGTTCCGCTTTACCGTCAAAATGATTGCTGAAAAGCGACTCCAGGGCCTTGATTTGGTCGTGTGCCGTTTCTGTCGTTATGAAACGGGGCATAATCAGGTGGAAATCAATATACAACCTGTCCCCCGCCGACCATGCGCGTAGCTGATGCGTATCGATTCTATGTTCATTCGCTGCAGATACCAGCAGATCGGCAATTTCCTCCATTACCGCCGGTTCGGCTTCATTCATCAAACCGGCAAATGCTTTCCGAATCAAACGGCACCCGGAAACCAGAATTTGGACCCCCACCAGGCACGCAATAATACCATCCACCAGAAACCAGCCGGTGGCGGAAACCACGCCGAGACCGACCAGAACACCTGCAGAGGTGATCACATCGGTCATTACATGTTTTCCGTCTGCCGTAAGCGCCAGGCTTCCTGTATGTCCTCCGGTGCGAATCAAGTAAAGTCCCAGGAAAAAATTAACCCCACAGGTGACCGACAAAAGCAACAAACCGGAGCCCAGACTGGTAAGCACTTCCGGCTGAAACGCCCTTTGGATACCGGTTTTGAAAATGCCGATAGCAGCGATGAGAATCAGTGCTCCTTCGAAACCGGCTGAAAAATACTCGATCTTGCCGTGACCGTAGGGGTGATCATCATCAGGCGGTTTTCCCGACAAGGAAATGCTGTACATAGCAAAACCGGCGGCCACGACATTGATAATGGATTCAAGCGCATCGGAAAGTATGGCTGCCGATCCGGTTATCCGGTAGACGTAAAATTTCAGCAACATCAGGGCGATCCCGACAAACAGCGATATCCGGATGGCCCTCTTTTTCAGGATCTCCATCTCCGCCATTGCTTCATTCCCCCTGTCGGTCCCCATCGGTATAGATGACCAGTTTGTCACCGGGATGGATACGGCTGTTCGGTTTTATCCGGTTCCAGATATAAATGGCGGAAAGGGGAATATTGAATTTCGCGGCGATGGCCGACAAACTGTCTCCCTTTCTTACCACATAAATCTGTTTGTTTTTCTGTTCTGTCCCCAATTTCTCCATGGTTTTGAAGTTTGCAGCGAAATCCACCCCGCTGCCTTTTGGAACCATCAGCTCGTAGGTCCCTTTCCCAAGATTGTAGCCGCGAAACTGTGGGTTCAGATCTTTGATGGTTTTAAAATACGTGTTGGCGGATTGGGCGATCAACAAAATGGGAGTTTCCTCTTCAAGCAAAACGGAAACCGTATCAAACACCAGTGGCGGGTAAAGATCTTCCGGTTCAAGATGAAATCCAAACTGCTCCGGATGGGAAATGATCCGTTTAGCCGCCAGTATTCGAAACAGGTAACGCTGGGTTTCAAGCGACAGGTAGAGGTTATGGTAATCTCTGGTTTCCTGAGCCTTGATCTCTGCCCGCAGTCCTCCCTCGCCCATATTGTAGGCGGCGGCAGCCAATGTCCATGCCCCCAGGTCATCATACAGAAACCGCAGGTATTCCAATGCAGCCCTGGTGGAAAGAAAAATGTTGCGCCTGTCATCAATTTTATCGTCGATCCGCAACCCGTATTTCCTGCCGGTGGACTGCATGAATTGCCAGAAGCCCATGGCACCTTTCGGGGATCCTGCGTGAGGTCGCAACCCACTTTCAGCCACGGCTAAGTATTTCAGATCATCCGGCATGTTTTCCCTGCGAAGGGCCTCTTCGATAATCGGAAAGTACCGATTGGCCCGCTTCAGCCATAAAATTACCTGGGGGCGGTCCCACACGTTAAGCAGCATTTCCTTTTCAAACCGTTCCCGCACCTGCGGGTCATCAAGGGGGATAACTTCGCTACAGAAAGTCAGGGGGACTTCGACCCGGAGCGCTTGCATCAGGGCAGGAATATCTTCTAAGATGGTGACCTGCGGCATTGATTCCTGAGCTTTAAGGGAAGCGACTCCGCAACACCACCAAACAACGATAATCAGTAAGTGGTAAACGAACTGTGGCCTCATTTTGTTCCTATTTCCGTTTGTGGAGATTCCGGATCCATGGGTGAATTCATGTTCAATCCGGAATGTTGATTACCTTGTAATTACCAGGTAAATAGTTCTTTAAACCCATCGCCGATATAATCAATGGCGCCCTTCGATCCGGACAGGATCTTTTTACCACCCTCCACGGTTTCTCGTACCAGGGTTCCCGGAATAGTCAGGACGCCTTCAACAGAACTTTTGGTCAAAGCGGCGCTGTTGACTTTTACATCAACATCCGGATAGTAGCCGGTGACATCGAACGGTATAACCGGGTATATATTTCCCGGCAGGTTGACATCGAACCGATAATGGACTCCGGATGTGGCCAGATTGATTTTTCCCCTGCCGCGGATAATCGTCCCGTCTCTCAAATCAACCGCTGTGTCATCGCTCTGGATTATCCCGTTTTGGGCAGAATAGTTGACCGAACCTTTTGTGTAGGGCCATTCGTCTTTCGCACGTTCCGCGTTTCGCTCCGCATTTTCCGGTAAGTATTCTTCAGCCATGCTCGCCGCCATGGCAACCGATTCCCTTTGCTCTTTTTTTAATTTTCCATTTGTCAATCCAAGCTTTGCATTTCCAGTCACAGTTCTGGCAAACCCATCATAACCGCCGCCCACAGTCCAGGACATCGCCAGGCCGACATCGGCCTCGCCTGTCAGTTTCTCCTCTTTCCCGGTTAAATACCGGAGAACTTCTTCCGCCCGAAATGATCGAGCGTCGACTTCCAGAAAAGCAGTGCTCTTTTTTGACCCAAAATCCATTCGATACACACCTTTGGCCTGACCGCCGGCCAAACGGGTGGAAAACGGCTCACATTTCAATTTTCGGGGTGTGAGGGATATGCCGGTCTCCAGATTTTTTATTTCGATGTCAATCACCGAAAAACGTGCGAATTTCAAATGGCCCTGCAGGAAAAAGTCCTCTTCTGGCTCCGGAGAATTCTGATCTTCCTCATCTTTCGGACTGTCGGGAAGATAGCGGTCCAGGTTCAAATCGTCGCCGCTCAAATCCACTTTGATGAATGGTTTGTGAAAACCGGCCAAACGAACAGAGCCAAGTAATGTCGTCTGGTCAACGGACAGGCTAAGATCGGTGAATTGAAATCCATTTTCGTCGGCCTCAATATGAGATTTCATTCTGGCATTTTGATAGGTTTCCGGATCACTGCGGCGATAAAAGCCGAAGCCCATCCGCTCCAGCAATCGGGATGGATTGAATGGGGGAACATCCACTTCTCCCTTTCCGGAAAACCCCTTTTCCGGGGAAATATTCGCAGCAAAGTACCCCGAAGCGGTAAAACCGGGAGCTGCCAGCGCCAGATCTTCAACAAACCATCCCCGAGATCGTGTGTCTCCGTGTATTTTTCCGCCGGCGGAATAGCGGTCTATCGCACCTTCCGGTCCTTCACCCGTAAGTATCACTAAAAAGGGAGTTTTCCCCAAAACAATTTTGCCGCCGGCGCCCCAGGCCTGCAGGGAGCCGTCGGCCGTCAAAACCAGCCGCTTGCGCCCGGACCGGTCATTTCCCGTGCCCTTCATGTGAAAGCGGAAACCGCCAGGTTTTTTACTTTTTTCAGGGGAATCGCCATCCCTCACCAGTTCAATTTCAATCGTATGATCCAGTTTTTCCAGGTCCGGCAGCCCGGCAATTGTCTCCGGGTCTTGCCGGGTACCGGGTTTCTGTTTTTGGGCGGGCAGTTTCCCCGTCATTTTCACGGAGAGATTTTTCTTTATAGCATCCATGTCAGCACCGTTAGAATGCAAATCCACAGTAACGCTGCCTGTTTTTGTAAGCCACCAATTGTCTGCCGGTTTCCATATCTTCAGATCAACCAGTTTGCCTTTGTATGTGGATAGGGACGATATGCGCACCTGGCTGTTGTCTGATTCCGCCTTTAAAAACCCTTCCAGGCGGCTGTTCTTCAGATGCAGAATGTACGATTGAATTTCAAGCATATTGGTCTTTGTCGATAAAACGAAATACCCCTTCTGAAAGGCTATTCCTTTCATAATAAGCCTATTGGCCTGGATGGTCATCTGCAGGTTTGGCAGGTGTTGGAACATGCCTGCTAAATCGTCGGATGCGTCACCGCTTTCCCGGGCGGCGTCAGGGTCCCACGAATTCAATAGATATTGGTCCAAATTGATCGTGTCGGCGGATACCATAACTTCATTCCGACCGTTTTCCTTCTGCGGGCGACTTTTGCGTATCTGAAACTTCTGATCCTTTATATGGATAAGCGCATTTTTCTGCAGCAACCCATTCTGGTCTCCGGCAATTTCTATGGTAGCGGCTACATCGTCGAATAAATCCCGCCGCAACGCCGCGGGCAAAGAAAGGTTAAATATTTCCAAAAGCCGGTTCAGGCTGAATCTTTCCACTGTTGCAACACCGGAGAAGGTTTTGCGGTTACCGGACAGCCGGCCGTCGGCGACAACCACCGAATCAACACCATTCCGGTTGTCATCTTTGCGGTTCGTTGCAGACACTGTTGTTTTAACGTCAAACTGGAATGTGTTTTCCTCGATATCTCCCTGGACCTGACACGTGAGACGGCCGTTTGGGAACTGTGCGGATATGTCCCTGCCATGAATTTTCCCGTCCTTTGAAGAAATGGCGAAATGCACATTCTTAGCCAAAGGTTTTTCATCTTGGATCATACCGGCGGAAAAACGGATATCCGCATTGTTGTTGCGCAAAACAGAAAGCAGGTCCCCCCAAAAGGCATCCCTT
This sequence comes from uncultured Desulfobacterales bacterium, assembly GCA_964557055.1. Classification (GTDB taxonomy): domain Bacteria; phylum Desulfobacterota; class Desulfobacteria; order Desulfobacterales; family CAZKYZ01; genus CAZKYZ01. The sequence continues at coordinate 3,194 of CAZKYZ010000158.1, read as the reverse complement.
TCTCCCGTTGGGCTTTCTGGAATGTCGTGCGCTTTTGCGGCCGAATACTGCCGCAGGGAGGCGAGATCCAGCAAATCGGAATCAAGCGCAATCTCCAGAACAGGAGGATCTGAAAAATGGTAAGCCATCCTGCCGTCGATCTGATTTTTGGCATACCCTAAAGTAAACGGATCAAGAATAATTCCGTCATTATTGAAGCTGAAACCAAATTTCGTCTCCATTGGTCCGGCCAGCCCGGAAATTTCCTGCGGCCGAAAAAATTCGATGGCTTTGGCCAGAGATGCGGCTTTCAGAGACAATGCACCTGAGCCCTGACGGTTTTCCGCCAAATAGTTGCCCCGGATATCACCCCGTATTTCTATATCACCGAACGCGGCATCCAGATTGTCCACCCGAAAACTGCCATCTGTGGAATCAGCCGCCAGTTCCAAGCGAATATTTGACTGTATTGATTGGTGGTTTTCTCCGTGCAGGGTTGCTTCGGATTCGATTTTTGATGAAATTAGCCGGAATTGTCCCGCCCCTAAGCGGGCCTGCATCCGCCCTTCCATTCGGAATTTTCCCCGGCAGCCACAGACGGCGCTGTGCTCAAGAGTATCATCTGCAAACTCGAAAGTCAGAGAAACTTGTTTGTCGGTCTTGCCTTTCAACTTAAAAGATAGGTTTTTCATTTCAAAAATATCGCCGCCATCTTTGTCAATCAAAGATACGGTTGCATTGCTTACGATGACTTTCTCCACATCGGATCGAATGCCAATTTCCATCGTGGCACTGGAGGTCGTCTGTAACTTATCCAGATGATCTCCGATCTTCATCAAACCGGCCGCATCGCCATCCACTGCAATAGCGGCGCGGACACCATTCGCAAAAAGTTCATTCAGAACGATTTCATTTCTCAACAGGGGGATGATTTGGATCGAGGACTGAATACGGTCTATTTCCAGAAGCGGCCTTTTTTGAGGGTCATCCCAATCGGAAATGCGCACCATTTCAGTCCGGAGCGTCGGCCTGGGAAGCAGCCGCAGGCTGATTTCGCCTCCAAAAGTCACCTTGCGGTCCAGAAGGGATTCAAGGTACTGTCCCATAAGAACTTTCAGTGTTTGGTCACTGATGAAATAAGGCCCAACGAGGGCAATTCCGGTCGTCAGAATTGCGATCAGCAATATAAGGGCCCCCGTAATTTTAATGGATGACTTTTTCATTTTGATCATACAGGATCTATCTTAACGACGATGACAGCCACATCGTCATCTGCCTTGACACCCTCCCGGAAGACAGCCAGTTCATCGACAACCGCATTCAGAATACCGTCCGCACTCTTCCCGGATTGCTCCGAGATCAATCTGCGGATTCTTTCTTTTCCAAACATCTTACCCGTCGCATTCTGGGCCTCATAGACGCCGTCTGTACCCAAAAAAACAATCAGTCCGGGTGTCAATCCGTTTCTGACATTTTCCTTGTACGTATAATCGCCATCCAGCCCCAATGCAATCCCCGGTCCGGCCAGTTCTTCGGTAGTGCCCGATTGGGGGTCATACAACAAGGCCGGATCGTGACCGGCTCTTACCCAGACAATCCTATCGGATTTTCGGTCGACGATCAGGCTGAAAAGCGTCATGAATTGTCCTGTTTTATCCACATCCATGGATAGTTGCCGATTTACATCGGTAACGATATCGGCCACACTCCCGGAAAGGGATGACCGCTGCCTCAGTGAGGCACGGGCAGTTGCCATCAAAAGAGCGGAAGATATGCCGTGATCCGAAACATCCCCGATAATAACCGCCGGTTTGCGGTCAGAAGAATCACCGATCTTGAAAAAATCAAAATAATCCCCGCCGGTTTCATCGCAATAAATGCTTTTTCCAGCGATATCAAGCCCAGAAAATGCAGGCGGTTTTTGGGGAAGCAGGTTTTGCTGTACTTCTTTTGCCAAGTCAAGGGAGCGACGCAGCCGGTTTCGCTCCCGCAGCCCCTCGGTCATTTCATTGAGCCCGTCACCAAGGACACCCAGCTCGTCATTGGTAACGACAGGAATAACGGCACGATAATCACCGGACCTCAACTTACGGACCAAATCCATCATTTCGTTTACCGGCTTCAAGATAGAGCGCCCCACCAGAAAATTAATCCGGAGGGCAAACAGGATAAAGATAATGCAGAGTGCCACGGTAAAAATAAGAATTTCCCTGCCCAATCCGATAGCGCTAATTCCACTCTCTTCGATTCCCCAGACCGTAAACAGCAAAGTGCCGACCAAAATGATCATCGGGACGGACGTTCCCGCCATATACAGGACACGGATTCGCCGCAGGATCGATATACGAAAAGCGCCGCTGATACCGGATAGTTTCCCGGTTGGAAAAAAAATGGGGATTAGTTGTGAGCGGGTATATTCTTCCAGCAGAAAAAAGGTAATCGTCGACGAAATCATCCCTACCATAATACCCCGGAAAAGCAGTAGAAGTGCTACCTGGGCAGTCATATCCCAGAAGAAAACGTATACGGATACCAGAATCATGGGAACATTCACAAACAGGAGAAACACTATCGATCCAAAAGTGAACGGGAGATTGAGCAGCCGGCGCTGGGCATAATGCATCAATCCGGAGGGGACGGTCTTGTTTTGCCGTCTTCGCCGAAGCACTTCCGATATGGGCCGCAGGATCAAGTAGTCGGAAGTCATAACAAGACATACAATAAAAATAGCCATACTCATCATCACCGCAAGTCTGGGCGTACTGTGTACCTGGGCCTTTAACTGTACAATAAATCCGAGGGGGGTAAACAAATTCAACAAAGCGACGACCATAAAACCGGTGATGACCGCTCCGAAATTGCGGAAATATACCCCCTTGAGGCAATGCTTCTCTGAAGCGGCCCTATTGTTGCTGCATTTCGTTCGAATGCTCATTGATCTCACTCAATTATCCGGTTTTCTTTTCGGGCAGATTATACAGAAGCGCACGCCGTTTGGCAACCAGTAAGCATCAATGCCGTTTAGAAAATAAAGTTCTGTGGAAAAAAAGCGGGCTTCGCCGGCGCTTATCCATGGCAGCGCGGTAATGGTAATTTGAAAGCCAACGGGAGGAGGCGGGTTATCTTCCTCTGAAAACGTCACCCTGGGATGCCTTTTTAAAACCATTTGTGGATGGAGACCATCTATACGACTGGAGTATTGCTTGATCGATCTT
>CAZKYZ010000157.1:0-8276 GCA_964557055.1 uncultured Desulfobacterales bacterium | reverse complement strand
CTATAGCCGGTTGATCTTCCGGATTGACGGAGCGCCTGTTTTTCCGCTATGCCTATTCCATGATAGATATCAAACTGTCTGAAATTTCAAAGACGCTACTGTTTCATTACGTCCCTGCCTGGCTTACCTGGAGTGGCATTTTCTGTATCGTTTTTTCCTCTTTGCAGCTGCCTCCCGGATTCACCTTTGCACCGCTTTTTCTGGAAGTCCAGGCACAGACACTGTTTGTTTACCTGTTCATATTGGGTGCACTGTTCTGCTTGAGGCCTTCCGTAAACCCTTTCCGGCTGGCGGTTGTTTTTTCTGCGATGGTCTGCGGTGTTTTATGCTGGGAATATGCCACCGTCATTATCAGGGGGGGGAACCCGATGGCTAGTGCCGGGAGCGGTTTTTATCCGGGATATGTTGTGCTGCGTCTTTTTTGCGGCTGCTTCATCGTTTGGTGCTTTCTGCTGGCAGAAAGGTATTGCCTGTCGGAGCGGCTTCTCCGAAAGCAGAAAATCAATCGTCTCCTGGAAGAGAAAAAGCTGACCCGAAGTGAAATCAGGTACCTGAAATCGAGAATCGACCCGGCGTTGTTATTTTCAGAACTGGAAGAAATTCTCTCCCTGCGGGAAACGAATCCGGCCGGGGCCAGGTTCGCGCTGCATAATCTGGTGCGCCGCCTGCGCGAAACCCTGTCAAAAACCAAAATGAAAGGGTCGCCTTTTTGATGAAACGGAAAATGCATGAAAAGAGGGGTATCCTGGGAAAGGTCAGGGAAATAACCGCGTACCTGAGCGGCTTGTCTCTGCAGGCCGGCAGCCTGAACCTGCTACCGATGGACCATCGTCGGCGGGATCTGCGAACAGGAGACGACCTGTTTCCGCGTCCCTTCATCCGTTCTCCTCTCTGGCTGCCGTTGAGCTGCATACTAGGTATCGGCATGGTTTTCACTCGGGATCTGTTCGAAGCCTTCATTACGGGATATAACGCCATCACTATTAATGATGATTTTTTTCTAACCAGAGGCGTTCTTATCGGTATCGGAGTCGGGATTTACCTGCTGTGGTTTCTGTATCTCGAAGAAAAATTATGTATTTATGAAGCAACCATCCAAGAGGAGAAGATCCGAAAATTGTCTATCGGAAAAAAACTGTTGGATAGCCGGTTGAAACTTTTGAAAGCGCAGATCGAACCGCATTTTTTATTCAACACACTCACCAGTATTGTAAGCCTGGATGATACAGACCCTGAAAAGGCTCGGGAAATGCAGATCAATTTCATGCAATACCTGGATGAAGCTTTTAATAAGATGCGGCCCGGCAAAACAACTGTGGGTGAAGAAGAGAAGTTGATTCGGTCCTATCTTGATATTTTCAAAATAAGGATGGAAATGCGCCTGGAATACGATATCCGGGTTGCGGAGTCTATCCGCAGGATTTCATTTCCCTCAATGCTGATACAGCCGGTGGTTGAAAATGCCATCAAACACGGCCTGGAACCGAAGGTGAGTGGCGGTCGTATTGATATTTTTGCGGAGATACAGGGAAATAAGTTGGTCTGGAAAATTACGGATACCGGGATCGGCATTTCGGAAATGGAAGGCCTTGGCATCGGACTGGGGAATGTCATTGATCGTCTTGATTCCCTATTCGGGCCGGCTGCGGAATTGAGAATCGAGGAAAACAATCCTTATGGAACGATTGTTACGATCGAGGTGCCCTATGCGTGAGGTTACAGCTATTATCGCCGATGATGAAAGACTATCCCGACAGCATCTTAAAACCAGTCTTCTGGAATTGTGGCCGGAACTCGCCATTTGCGGCGAAGCGGAAAACGGGTTCCAGGCCCTGGAATTGATCCGGGAACGATCTCCCGATATTGCCTTTCTGGATATCCGTATGCCGGGATTGTCCGGGATTGAAGTCGCCCGCACGATCGCCGGCGCCTGCAGGGTTGTTTTTATCACCGCTTTCGATAGCTACGCTGTTGATGCATTTGAAAATGAGGCGATGGATTATATTCTCAAGCCGGCATTGCCGGAACGAATGCAAAAAATGGTAAGCCGCATTCAAAAGGAAATCCGACGTGATGCATACAGCAGCGATATGTCCGATGTGCTGGCGAGGCTCTCTTTTGCGTTGGATCACCGCGAAAATTCTGCCAGCCATCTCCGCTGGATCCGGGCCCAGATCAAACAGAGTGTTCGCCTGCTTCCGGTGGAAAAGATCTACTATTTTCAGGCCAGTAAAAAATACACCCTCGTCGTAACCCGGGACAGTGAAGCCCTTATCCGCAAAACCATCAGCGAACTTGCCGAACAGCTGGACCCCGCTATGTTTTTCCAGATCCACCGCAAAACGATTGTCAATGTGTCCTTTATCGAAAAGGTGGACACTTCCGCCACAGGAAGGGGTCTGGTAAAGTTGATTGATCGTCCGGAAATCCATACGATCAGCCGCCGATATACCCACCTGTTCCGTCAGATGTAAACCCTATTGCTGCAACATTCGGGGGTACAACACCCTATATCCAATTATCCGAGAATAGGCCATTTTATCTTCATTTATTCCGCTTTATCCCATATCCTTGGCAGCCGTCTGCTGCCTGTATTATGCTGCCGCAACACAAATGCATGATAAAAGGAGGCGCCATGTTTTTAAATTTGGGAACGGTAGTTTATGAGGTTAGCGATTTGCGGAAAGCCAAAGAATGGTACTGTAAGGTCCTTGAAATGGAACCGACCGAAGATGAACCCTCCTCCGTGGTTTTTCATATCGGTGGTGATCGCTTGGGGCTGCAGCAGACCGAACAACCCGAACCGGGGCAAGGCTCCGGGGCGTATTGGGCTGTGTCGAACATCCATGCCGAGTACAAACGCCTACTCGAACTTGGTGCGATGGAATGCGACGGGATCAGAGACACTGGAAGGGGAATTTGCCTGGCAACGGTGAAAGACCCATTTGGCAATCTGTTCGGTATCGGAGGGACAGGCGGAACCCCGGATAACAAGGCCATTGAAGACAAACCTTCGCAGACGGCGTTGTGGACCACGCACATGCGTGCTTTTTCCACCAGGGAGGAGAAAACGGAAATGCGTGGCCGGGATCATCTGGCTGAGATATTTCTACCCGAAGATCTGGCCGATTCTCTTCAGGATGTGGAGAACCGCCAGTCGCTGAAAGAAAAATATTTCGTTATCGGTGTTTACGAATATGTGATGGCTCGAACCAGGATGTTTGACCGATTTTTTACAGAAGCCTTGGCGCATGATTTCGAGCAGGTTGTTTTCATGGGCGCCGGATACGACAGCCGGCCGTATCGGTTTCAGGACCGGATCGGTTCCCGGCGTATTTTTGAGCTGGATGTTTTTCCGACCCAGGAACGCAAAAAGCAATGTCTGCAAAGGGCAGGAATTGAAATCCCGGATCAGCTTACCTTTGTCCCCATCAATTTCAATACCGATTCCATACAAGACGTGCTTTTCCCCGCAGGATACGACAAAACAAAAAAAACCTTATTCATGTGGGAGGGCGTTACCTATTACCTGGCAGCGGAAGCTGTCGACGCTACCCTTGCCTTTATCCGGTCAAACGCTCCCGTGGGTAGCGCCGTTGCCTTTGACTACATTGCCCTTTGGGCCGGCGTGTTCGATGCTTACGGGGTGAAAGAGCTGATGGTGTTCAATGCCGCAAAACAGTCCGGCGAAGCCGGTGGGGGCTTTCTACTCGAGGAGGGTGTTGTTGAATCGTTTTTAGAGGAAAGGGGGTTTGTCATGTCCGACCACATGGACTCCGGGGATCTTGAAAGAAATTGTCTAACCATGAATGACGGACAGTTTTTCGGACATGTAACCGGGCACTTCCGTATTGTTCAGGCGATAACGAAAGGATAGCGCGGGGGCTGGCTTCCTTATTCAGCGACGACGATTTTTTGCAGCCCGTTTTTGGGGATCGCCGTGAATTCGGGGACATTGGCGGCTTTTTCCGGATGACTGAAACGGGAAAGAAGAACCGGGGGGCTGTCATTGCCGTTTTCGTCCACGTGGGTAATGAAGATCTCCGTATAGGCAGAATTGATTTTGGACGCAAACAGGAGCCACCGACTGTTGGCTGACCAGCTGTGCCAGGAGTTGAACAGGTCGCGGTTGCAGTTCATTCGTCTGGAGGCTCCCCCCGACGATGGTACGATAAACAGGGTGGCGTCCGGCTGGAGCATGATGCCGGTTCTGCTCTGGGTAAAAACGATCCATTTTCCATCCGGTGAAAACCTTGGATAGTAGTTGCTCATGCCGTTGTCCGCGGCGCCTTCCAGCGGAACCGCCTGCCCGCCCCGCCCCTGGTTGAAGGGGACCGTGTAGATGTCAAATTGGATATTGTACCTGTCGTTGAGTTCATCGATGCCTGCATCGATATAGCGCGGGCCGGTTTTGGATAGGTCTTCAAAGACTTCATTTTTTGTTTTGGCCCGGGTAAAGGCGATTCGCTTTTCATCGCGGCTCCAGGCCGGGTTGCCGTGGACAAACCGGTAATCATCCGCACCCGGCAGGGGCAGGATCTCTTTTGTGGCTGTGGAGTAGTACCCCAGAATCCCGTAGGTTGGGAAAAACACCTGGGAAAACGCCGGGTTGTTGGTTACCAGGGCCAGGGAAATTTCATTTACGGATGCTACCGCATAGTTGCCGGACGGCGACATCCGGCCGAACAAGCCCCGGCTTTCGGGGAGGATACCCTGCCGTGGAAAATCGTTCCACGAGAAAAAATCGGTGTCTGTCAGCCGGATGGTTTCCGTAACCGGGACGATAAACTGGGCGCCGCCGTCGTTTCTGTAATTCATTTCCATGCCGAGCGTCTTTCCATCGGCGGATACGGAGTGGCAACTGGCACAGATGGAAAGGCCCTCCATTACAACCGGGGGCGGGTCATAGGAGGCGATGTCGCCCAGCCGCCAGGTAATCTCTTTTAAGCGGGCGGTTGACATGGGCAGCGTAATTTGACGGTACAGTACGGTGTCTTCCAGGCTGTCTTTGGAAATGAAAAAAGCCGTTCTGGCGGGTGCCTGCGCGGTCCTGCCGAGGGCGGCAACGGAGAAACCCACCTCGTTTTCCAGGGCGTATGTTTTTACCCGTTCCCAGAGCTCCCGATCCGGTTCCCATCGGGTTGTGGGCGAAAGCACGTAGATGGGCTTTCGCTTGTCGGCAAAATCAAAACGGAGCACCCACTGGTCGATGTTCTTTTCGCTGGGCTCCCAGGTAAATACGGGGGCGGAAATTTCCGAAGGGAAAACCGCACCGTAATAAGGGTAGGTAATGGCTGCGGATTTTGCGCCCGGTAGCCGGCCGTCTTCCGCAAAGGCCCGTTCGGCAACGGATGCAATCCTGCCGGTAACGGTTGAATCAGGGGCCCGTTCGCTGTCCCAGTAGCCGGCTTGATGCGTCGAACAGGCAAAGGTCAGGATAAGGGCGATCCATGAAATAGCGGCGGCTGTTTTCGTTTTTCTCCGGTTTGAAAGCATAGAATTGGTTTACAACTTCCTTCTCACGGGTGCAATGCCTTTCTCGCGGGCATATGCCGGATAATAGCGGGCCATTTCCGCGACCATTGTTTCGGCGGAAAGCTGTCCCGGTGCCACGGCTTCCCCGATAAAACCGAAGGTGAACAGGGAACCAAACAGGGGAGCCGCAACCCGGGAAATGGTGCCGAGACTTCCCATGACGATGGAAACGATGCTGTCGGGGCTCTCCCGGGTAAATTCCAGCACCCGGACGACATCATCGGTTGTGTTCGCGGTTGTAGCAATTTTGGTGATGTCCGCGCCCATTTCTTTGGACCGGCCGACAATTTTCTGCAGCACTTCGGTTTGCGGTGTGTTTTCGAAATCATGCCAGGAGACGATGATGGTTTTCTGCCGGCCGAGGCGGATGAGATCACCTGCGTCGTCCGCGTCGATATCCGTGTCGATGGCATCAATATACGGCATGATCCTGCTGTAGAGTTCCATCCGTCTGCCGCGGTTTTGGTCGGTCTCCTTGATGGTTCCCAACAGGGGGAGTTCCAGCTGCCATTTAATTTTTTGCACATACTCGGCAAATGCGTCCGGTTCCAGCGTAAAACAGTCGCCCCGGATTTCAAAAAAGTCGATTCCCTTTTTCTTCAGGGCATGCAAAATTTCCAGGCTAATGGGATTGTCGATGATTGCCACCACACGGGGAATATTGCCGAGTTCGAGGCTGCCGATTCTAATGGTCGCCATGTTCTTGTCTCCGGATTGCAGGGAGCCTGAACATTGCCTGCATTTTTTCGACACCCGATGTGTAATGCGGAAGATATTCAGGATACAAGAAATCTAGCATTTGAATAGTCGTCTGTCAATATAGACGAATCGGCTGGAAATTTCACCGGGCGATATTTTTTTTCAGGTATGGTATGTTTTTTACCGGGAAAACGAGAACCTGAAGGAAGAGGGACACCGCCTTTACGAGCGGGAATGGAAACGACTGATTACATGGAAATCGTGCAATTCAAATACTGCCCGGACTGCGCCGCCCGGGCGTTCCGCCTGGAACGCGGAAATGTATACCGTTGCGGGGAATGCGGGTTTGTTCTGTATATCAATGCCGCCGCGGCCGTGTGTGCGATTATTGAAGACCAGCAGGGCCGGATCTTGTTTACCGAAAGGAAACGACCACCGGCGGCAAAGACGCTTGACCTTCCGGGAGGGTTCGTCGATCTCGGGGAAACCGCGGAGGAGGCCCTTCAGAGGGAAATTTTGGAAGAATTAGGACTTACTGTCACCAGGCTGGCGTACTTTATGTCGGCCCCCAATATTTACGTTTACCGGGATGTTGTATACCACACCCTGGATATGGCCTTCCGGGCGGAAGTAGATGATTTCAAACCGCTGAAGCCGGCAGACGATGTCGCCGGGATCGTATTCATACCTCCCGGCAATATTGATGTCAGCCAAATCGGTTTGTCCTCCATAAGGGAGATTGTGCGCCGCTATATCCGTACGGACCGGTGTGGATGAAATTGCCCACAAGCTTTTTGGTGCGGACATCCGGGAAGCGGTGATTACCCGATTCTCCAAAGGGTGAATCATTTTGGAGTGGACAAACTGCATTTAATTAAGTATAGAGTGGGTCTATCCGGCTGAAAAGGAAAAAAAGGGAGTAAATGTAGAGGATTCAGACGGGATAGGAGGGGAGTTATAGACCCTTGATCAGGTATGGAGGTTCTTATGAACGAAATATGTATTGAAGATGGTACCATTAATTTTGAGGGCGAATGGCTGACGGCCGATGATCTGACCCAGCGAATTCAGGAAAAAATGAGCGCCAACGATATGAAGTTTGCCGGCCTGGCTTCCGCGTTGGAGGAATTGAAACAGGCGATGGAGAGTGCTCACACCATTGAAATGTCGCTTACCTTGTCGCAGGAAGATTACAACAAGCTGCGGGAAGCCGGAGGCGGTGATGATACGGCCAATGTGGTGAAAGCCATCAAACAGTTTATCGGGGAATCCGGCCCTCCGCCGGCTCCTTCGAGCGCTTCTGCGAAAAGTACACCGAAGCCACCCAATATCGTCATCGAACCGGATCATGTCAAAAAAACGCTTGTCAAATGCAGCAAGTGCAAAAGTGCCATTGAAGTGGATCCGGGCGTTACCGATATCGAGTGCCCCAATTGCGGTACATCGGGGCGGGTCAAGCCTCTGACGAAATCCGAAGTAAAGGAAATCGAAAAAAACGAGGCCAAACATCAAGACCATTTTATCGGCTGAGAACGGCATCGCTCCGGCTCAAGTCCGGTTTTCCCGTGGAACGCGGGATAGAAAACGATAATATCCCAGATGGAATGGTTACCGGCAGGTTTTGAGGGCCCGGCTGCAACACAGCTGGGTCCGTTTTTTTTTGCGGAAACGAAGACGGTTCCGTAAAAAGTCCGATATCCGCGTTACGCTTCATCCCTCGTCATTGCGGCGTACCATAAGTACGCCTCATTCCTCGGGATTCGCAAGCCTTGATCTCGAACTTTTTACGAAACCGTCTGAAACATGACTTTTTACGAGTCCATCAACGAACAGGCCGGAGCAGGCCCGCAGATCCGGCCGTTTCTTCCCCGGAAGATATATCAGATATGACCCCGGAATTAAGGTGCAGGGTTTTATGCGACACAATTTCCGCTGTTCTGGACAACGGTATTCGGTTGTCTGCGGACGATGTCCATTTTATCGAGCATCTTCAGGAAGATCTGTCTGCCGCTGATACGCGAAGGTTGGCACTGCTCCAAGTG
>CAZKYZ010000156.1:2196-8395 GCA_964557055.1 uncultured Desulfobacterales bacterium | reverse complement strand
ACAATCAAAATATGCGCGCCATTTCGGCGCGGCTCGGAGGCGAAGTGTATAAACGATACCGGGTTTATCGGAAAACCCTTTGAGGGCGTTTGGAATTCTTCTAAGATTGAACCCATAGCGTCAACACAGCCTGTGCCGGATCCATATCCTTGCAGTGGAACAGTCTGGACCCGTCGGCAGGCGGTGAAGGACTTCTACCTTTTTGTCCGGATTTTTCCATCCACATTATCGCTTTCCCCGGTCGTATTGCGGCATCAGACCCAATCCTGCCGACAGCCTTCTTACCGTCATTTTTTCACCCGTTGGCCGACTTTCAGGAGGTGTTCCATGCAAGAGGGTAACCTGGACGTTGCGGTCAGTGCCGGGAATATAATCTACATATAGAATGACCCCGTCTGTGAACCGGATACTGAACTCGTCCCTCTCCGGGAGCCAGACCCGATCAACGATTTTTCCCTCCAGACTGTCCGTCAGGCCGGATTGAAGCTTTTCCAGTTGAATCCTGGCATTGTGGTTGCGGCTCTTTTTCATGGAAACAGATCCTTGGTGAAAAAGTAGTTGCCCTGGTATTGCTACAACTTTCATGCCACAACAAATCGACCGGCACCCGATTTGCCATATTTATCATAAATTCAACCTGTTTTTTCCTTTTCCCGGAGCCGGGGCCGCTCGCGGCCGCCTGCCGGTCATCACATATATTTGATTTTGGCACTGTTTTACAGGCGGACCGCACAGGTTTTCGTGCGCCGAAAACGGGAGCCCTTCACCAGCACTCGGTTACAGACCCTCTGCTATCGCACGAAACGCCTCCATGGATTCGAACTCCATTTCATCGCCGGTATTGTTGTAATCAGCATATGCCGACGTTTTGGCGATCACCACATTGTGGCTCGGGTTCACATAGATAAACTGGCCGTAGATCCCGATGGCCGTGTAGTCGCCCTTGGAATGCTCCGGAATCCACCACTGAAAACCATACCCCATGGGAAAACTGGACGCCTTGTTGTCGCGCCCGGGCATCAGATGGGGAGCGTCCGGTGTCACGGATGCGTGCACCCAGTCTGCCGGAACCAGCTGTTCTCCTTTATAATTACGGCCCTGATTCAGATAGAGGAGCCCGAAACGGGCGTAGTCCTGCAAAGCGGCGTTCAAACCGCCGAAAGCCATCTCCATACCGTTGGGATCCGTCAGCCACTCGGCATCGTATTCAACGCCCAGCCGGGACCAGAGCTTTTCCCGGCCATAATCGGTGAGATTTTTCCCGGTTGCCCCCTCCAGAACCATGGACAGCACCTGCGTGTCGGCACTGACATAACGGTTGAAGGTTCCTGGTTTGCGTTCGTTGGACAGGGTGGCAACAAATGCGTTAACCGAGCCGGTCAAAAATGAAGCGACCAGGCGCACGATGTCGGACTGCAAATCTCCGTAGTCTTCCACGAAACGAATCCCGGAAGACATTTGCAGGACATTCTTCAAAGATACCCCCCTGTAACCTGAATCTTTGAGTAAGGGCGCATATTTGTCGACCGGGTCTTCGATGCTTTCAATCTTCCCCTCCGCCACTGCGATACCCACCAGGCAGGAGACCAGCGATTTGGACACCGACATGGCAATGGACCGGGTGGCTTTATCGTTACCCCGGTAGTAGTTTTCAAAAACGATGCTACCATCTTTAACCACGATAAGGCCGGTGGTCCCCGTCCATTCGATCCATTCCGGAATGCTTTTGGTCTGCCCCTCCCACCGGTAGGTTTGCGGCAGGTCGGTCGGGTTTATGGAAAGGTCATACACCGGACCGGAACGCCGCATGGTCTTGCTGGGATACTTTTGATACAACGTCCGAAAATTCTCATTGATGGTGTCCGGTTCAAACGTACCGGCATAGGCCATTATCGCCCGGATCTCCTGGATGTCCTTCCAGAAAACCGCCAGGGCGACCAGAACGACGACGATAAAGGCAATACCGATTCTCAACAGCCAGGTTTTGGCTTTCTGCATGGATCCTCCTTTTTGAAACAGCTTGTAGTCCGATTATCCCGGCGATGCAACCGGGTTTCATTGGGCTGCCTGTGTGTTGCTATTTTCCTCTAAAACGGTTACATCCTTATCGAAACGGTTCTTACCCGCTTACCCGATCACAAGAGACAAACCGTGACACTGAAACAACTGCTCATCATCATCCGAGATCACGCCTTTCTGCCCAACGATCCATCCAAACCGATCGAGCGAAAACACCTCATCCAGATGAAATGCTTTTTTCTTGTGAGCAATTTCATGGCCAATATCATTGCTTTTGTCCTGATGGAGAATCTCATCTTCCGCGGCGGCCCCCTTCCTTCGGAAAACACGACCGTGGTGATTCATCACAGCGTCACTATTGTTCACGCTGTCGCCGCCTTCGTTTTTATTCTGTTCACCCTTACTTACGAACGTCCCATCCGAAAGCATCTCGACAATGTTTATGAAAGAAAAAAAACGCCCCGCAAAGAACTGATGACGGCTCGAAGACGGCTCCTCAACGAACCGCTTATCGTCGCAGTGATGGACCTCCTTTTCTGGCTTTTTGCCGCGATCTACATTGCCGTCCTTTTCAAATCTCTCGGTGAGCCCGGGCCGGTAGTGATGCGTATGTTTTTCCTGAGCCTGAACACAGGCATGATAACGGCGGTGATGGCTTTTTTTTTGCTGGAGCATATCGCCCAATGGCACCTTTCTCCCTTTTTCTTTCCGGATGGCAGGCAATCCAGCACACCGGGAACATTGCGGGTTCGTATCGTTGTGCGGCTGTTGTTACTGCTACTGGTATGCAATATTATCCCTTTTTTGACCTTTATTCAACTCTACCTGTTTTCCGAACCGGACACACAGGACCTGGCTGGAATGATGCAGGAATTGCGCACCGCCATTCTCACCAATTCTATTTTTTTCATGGTCGTCGGAGTCAGTTTCACCATCTTTGTTCACATGAACTTCGCGATGCCCCTCAGGGAAATTATCCGGGTCCTGAAGCGGGTTCGAAGTGGCGATTACAACCAGCGGGTGCTGGTGACCACGAATGATGAGTTGGGCTACACCGGGGATGTTATCAACGAAATGAACACCGGACTGAAAGAACGGGAACGGATGCAGCAGTCCCTACTGCTGGCCCGGGAAGTTCAACAGAACCTTCTGCCCCGACGGTCGCCTGAGATAGCGGGGCTTGACATCTCCGGAAGCATTCTTTACTGCGATGAAACCGGCGGCGATTACTACGATTATCTGAATATCGCCCGCCCCGGCGAAAACAGGATCGGAATTGTCGTCGGCGATGTCTCCGATCACGGGCTCCAGTCCGCTCTGATGATGATATCCGCCCGATCGTGCATCCGGCACGATATCCTGCATTCATTTGATCTCACTGAAATGGTCGCCAACGTCAACCGGCATATCTGCCTCGACACGGAAGAGACCGGTCAGTTCATGACCCTGTTTGTCTGTGAAATCGACGCTGACCGGCAAACCATAACATGGACCCGGGCCGGCCATGACCCGGGGCTGCTCTATGATCCCGGGAATGATCATTTCCAGGAACTTGGCGGCAGCGGCATTTCCCTGGGAATCTCACCAGCAGCCGAGTTTCAGGCACACTCCCTGCCCGTTATCACCGGCCAGGTTATCGTTATCGGCACCGATGGAATTTGGGAGGCGGTAAATCGCAGCGGCGCATCATTCGGAAAGAAGCGCCTGCGGGACATTGTCAGGCAACACCACCGGGAGGGGGCGGATGATATTCGACAGGCGATTGTTGATGCCCTGGAGGAATTTACCCGGGGCGTCCCCCTGGAGGATGACGTCACCATGGTGATCGTAACCATCACGAATTCGCCTCTCAATAATGAGCAGGCATGACGGCATGCCTATGACGGATCCCATCGACGTTGTTGCTGCGGTAATCCGGGATCGGGACCTTGTGATGGTGGCCCGGCGCCGGACCGGGGACCTGGCCGGCAAATGGGAATTCCCGGGCGGCAAAGTGCAACCGGGCGAACCCCCCTCTGACGCCCTTCGGCGGGAAATCATGGAAGAATTCCGTGTTTCCATCGAAATAGGCGCCATTATCCATGTGGTTCCCTTTTTTATAAACACCACCCGTTATCGGCTCACCGCTTTTTTTGCCAAACACAAGAAAGGGATCTACCGGCTGCAGGAGCATACAAGCATGGAATGGGTTCGGCCGGAAGATCTCTTATCCACTGATCTGGCACCTGCCGACATCCCAATTGCCAGGGCCGTCATCCGGATGCTGTCCTGACCTGGATTCAACAATGAAACCAATGTTGCTTGAATCCAAACCCAAAATCCGTCAGATATCCAGATAAACAAAATTTATCTCTTCAAAGGAGAGTCATTATGAAAACGATTTCATTTGCCGTTTTTGTCACCCTGTCCCTCTTTCTGCTCGCCGCTGGCATAGCCGCTGCCGATGATTACAGCAGCACCATTACCGAATTCAAAAAGGCACCGGAAACCAAAAAGTTTTTCGAAAGCGCCTACGGATATGCCGTTTCCCCAAAGATCGGCAAAGGCGGATTGGGGGTCGGTATCGCCTATGGCAACGGCCAGGCCTATCGGCAGGGCGCCGTGACCGGAAGTTCGGAAATGTCGCAGGGCTCCATCGGGTTTCAGGCCGGGTAGTTCAGATAACGTATCGGCGGCTTCTGCGACGCCGGTGCAGAAAAACCACCGTGATGGACAACAACCCGCAGAGGATGATCGCAAGGTCCGCCGGCTTTCCCAAAAACGCCCCCGCCATCACGGCGGCGGGCGTCAGCACTATTCGAGTAATGCCTTTTAAGGTCTTGTTTTTTGAAATTTTTTGAGCTACCGGCGGGCTGAAGCGATAGTACTTTTCCACCAACCACCGGCCGGGAGGGTTTGTATTCAGCCACTTCTCCCGGAACAGCCGCAGTGTCAGGACATGTTTCTGCGCGGAAGAGCCGTAGGCCGCCGTTGCGATAAAACAGGTGGCGGCCCCCGCCTCTTCCCGGCGGTCACCGCCATCGGAACCCGCCTTCCGCCATTGGCCGTCTTTGCCCTGGGTGTACTCTTTCAGGCTTGCACTGGCAGCGGCATCCCCCCTGTCGGCAGCTTCCGCAAACCAGAAGCCCGCCAGGTGCTCATCTTTGGGAACGCCTTCTCCCCGCTGATACAGGTCCGCCAGATGAACCATCGACAAGGGATTGCCGCCCTCAGCTCCCTTTCGATACCAGTAAGCAGCCTTTTCGGGATCCTTTTCCACCCCCCTGCCGTTTTCATACAACCAGGCAAGGTTGTTCGTCGCCGGTGTAAACCCGAATTCCACCGCCTTTTCATACCAGGCGACTGCCTCGTCAAGATTCTGCTGGACACCGTTGCCGTAATCATAGGCCCACCCCAGATTGTTCATCGCCAGGGCGTGTTGGCGATCGGCCGCCTTTCGATACCACTGGGCGGCAGCTTCATCGTCTTCCGGAAAGCCAAGACCATCGGCATAGGCCGCTCCCAGCAAAAACATAGCCTCGGGAAGGCCATCTTCCGCAAGTTCCCGGAGGCGGCCTACATTTTCCTGTGCCAGCCTTTTCGCTTCCGCTTCATCTTTCTGGAAGCCAACCCGTCCTTTGTGGTAGCATCTGGCCAGCCACATGCGGGCAAGGGGGTCCTCTCTCTGGGCGGCGGCCATAAACAACGGCCGGGCCCGATCATGCCGCACCTCTTTCCCGTTGATGCCCAAATACCAGTCGACAGCTTCCGCCAGAGCCCCTTTCCGTTCCCGCACGGGTGCATCCGTTATTTCCTGGACGGTTACCGTTTCCCGGGCGGATGCGTCCTTTGTTTTCACTGTTTTCGGCTCCTTATTCTCGGGTCGGAACGCGGTTGTTGCCTCGGTTTCACCGGCTGCCGGAACGGCGGTTTCCATCGTCCCGGCCAACCCGGATCCAAGATAACAATCTGTTTTAAAAGAGGATGCGTACCATGGGACCTGCCGGTTATTCGTCATTTCAGCCACTTCCGCACGGAGCTTCGTAAAAAGCTGGTGAACGGTAATTTCGGGGTCTCGAATATGCTCGAGCAGTGTAGCGGCAAACAAACCGTTTTGAACCGTGCCGTAGGCTGCCTCGGAACCGGGAGCCGCGGAATAGGCCAGAAGCGTGTCGGCCGGTGGTTGGGTTGCCGCCAGGCC
>CAZKYZ010000156.1:0-2096 GCA_964557055.1 uncultured Desulfobacterales bacterium | reverse complement strand
GAGCCGCGGAATAGGCCAGAAGCGTGTCGGCCGGTGGTTGGGTTGCCGCCAGGCCTTGTCCAGCCTGCTCGTAGGGATTGCTGCGGCAAGCATCCAGGATAACGATATTGACCGCGGTTCCGGATTGCGCCATGGAACACATGATGTCGTCGACATCCACGGCCGCGTGTTCAATATCGGTCTCTTTCCCTATCACGGCATCCACCGGGATAAGATAGTTGCTTCCATTTGCGGTAATGCCGTATCCGGCGAAATAGAACAGATCGACACCGCCCGCATTCATCCGTTCACCGAATTGACGCACCGCCGCTTCCATATCCTGCTTGTTCAGGTTTTCGAAATGGTTCACCTCAAACCCCATCTCTCGCAGTGCAGCCGCTATGTCAGCAGCATCGCTGACCGGCTTCTGTAGTGGATTCAACCGGTAGGAACCGTTGCCAATAACCAGCGCCACCCGCATATCCGCAAAAACCTGCGCCGAAGAATTAATCGGAAGCCATATAAGTAAAAATACCACGACAAAACACGAAAGGAACGTCGAAGGGAATCGCATGCAAAACCTTTCCATTTTCCAGTTGATGGGTGGGGCCGGGGAAGTACTGTTACCGGTATAGGGGATGGGTTACGGTTTGTCAATAAGATCGGAAAGTTGTGCTCCAAACAATTGAATATCCCACCGGCGATAATATCTCGGAGAAGATGCAGCGGGTTGCTTCCATACGAAATTCAAGATATACCGCTTCCAAGCGGGCCAAAATGATCCTCCCCGGAACGGATGTCTTTCCCTGGAGTAAAAAAAATTGACCGGATGGTATCGGTTCGCAATCAGAAATGCCGACCAATGGAAAACCATAAACAATACCGAAACAGGAGATTATACCATGGCAATACCCAATAAATTCAAGGCGATGATGATCACGGAAAGTGATGATAAAACATTTCTTCGCACCATCGAATCCCGAGGCATAGACGATCTCCCCGCGGGAGAGGTGGTGGTACAGGTGCTGTATTCTTCCCTCAACTACAAGGACGTGCTGTCGGCTACCGGCAACCGCGGCGTTACCCGCAAGTATCCCCACACACCCGGAATCGACGCCGCCGGCATCGTGGCCCAGAGCGCCAGCCCCGATTTTATACCCGGAGACAAGGTAATCGTCACCTCTTATGACCTTGGCATGAATACGGCCGGCGGATTCGGACAGTTCATCCGTGTCCCGGCGGGATGGGTCGTCCCCCTCCCGGACGGACTCTCACTTCGTGAGGCTATGATCTACGGAACCGCCGGGTTCACGGCAGCCCTTTCCGTCTGGCGCATGACCGCAAACGGCGTCAAACAGGGTGACGGCGACATTATCGTTTCCGGCGCCACCGGGGGTGTCGGCAGTATCGCCGTATCCATCCTTTCCAAAATCGGCTACACCGTAACCGCCGTCAACGGGGTCGTGGATGAAACAGTCTACCTGAAGCAGATCGGTGCTAAAAACGTCATCAGCATCGAAGAGGCAGCTGACGACGGCGGAAAACCGATGCTGAAAGGCCGCTGGGCCGGCGGCATAGACACCGTGGGCGGAAATCTCCTGGCCACCACCATCAAGACCACAAACCCGGGCGGCACCGTTACCTGCTGCGGCAACGTAGCCTCTCCGGATCTTCCCCTGAATGTCTTTCCATTCATTCTGCGGGGAATAACCCTGATCGGAATTGACTCCCAGAACTGCCCCATGCCGGCGCGCAGGCAAGCCTGGGGAAAAATCGCGTCGGAATGGAAAATCGACTGGCTGGAAAATCTGACCACGGAAACGTCTCTGGGCGAACTGGACAGCAGCATCGAACGGATGCTTCAGGGAAAGCATAAGGGCCGCACCATTGTCAAAATGACGGATTAACAGGCTGTGTTGGTACGCTGCCTGAGAGAATATGGATAACAAAGGTGTTGGCCGGATGACTCCGGCAGGAGGCCTTTTCGTGAAAACAAATCCCGCTGTCGCCCGTTTTCAGACTGCTTTTACAGAAAGCTCGCAAACACTGGAGGCTTTCGCCGAAAGGGGTGGGAAAATTGTCGGCTACTTCTGCACCTATACCCCAGTGGAAATCAT
>CAZKYZ010000155.1:0-8395 GCA_964557055.1 uncultured Desulfobacterales bacterium | reverse complement strand
CGGCTGAAACCCCAAAAGAATAGTTGATAAACGGGATACACGGAGAGCTCGGCCCGCATGTTTCCAAGGAGAAGCAAACCGCTGTCGAGGCCCTGCATTGGATGATTGAAGAATTCAAAGTGTCCCTGTTCGCCCAGGATCTGAAGACGGCTTATCCCGTCTCAAAAAAACGGTTGGAGGCCCAGCGCGAAGAGATCGAAAGATTGCTGTAATCTTCTTTGCCGGGTCATTTGGGGGTTTTTTATGAATCCGAATGCAGGAATCGATCGGCAAGTGTCTGGTACTGCTTAACTTCCTGCAGGCGCCCCCGTTTGCGACAGCCTTCCTGATAGACAGCGATTTTATTTTTCAATACGGCAAGGGCCGCTTTTCGCTGTTCTGCGTTTATTGTCCCGGATTCCAGAAGGCTGGTGATGGATTGGATGCGGTATTTGTCGAGGGCGGCGGTTTTGGACAACTGGTCGTCATGTCCGCCATTTTTGACGATCAGCGGTTTGTCGATAAGGTAGATGGGGTGCTGTCGGCTGATGCGCAGCCAGAGATCATAATCTTCACAGGCCGGGAGTGTTTCGTCAAAAAGCCCCACTTCCGCAAAGAGCCGTCTGCGGATCATGACGGCTGAGGGACTCACCAGGCATAGATGCAAAGATGGTTCGAAAATCATACCGGACAGCTTGCTGTGACGCTTGCCTGGATTGACGCGCTTGCCGTTTCTGATCCAGATCTCCTCGGTCTGGCAAATCAGGGCATGCGGCAGCCGGCTGAAAAAATCGACCTGAGCGGACAGCTTCTGCGGTAGCCAGGCATCATCTGAATCCAGAAAAGCGATCAGGCGGCCTCCGGATTCACGGATACCTCTGTTTCTGGCGGCGCTTACCCCCTGGTTATCCTGCCGGATTACCGTGAAAGTTCCCGCAATCGCCTGAAGAACCTCAGCCGTGTTGTCGGTTGAGCCGTCATCGATGACAATCAGTTCGAAATCGGTGAAATCCTGGTTCAATACAGACACAATGGCCTTTTTTACAATCCAGCCGCGGTTATATGTCGGTATGATGACGCTTACGAGAGGGTTGTTGGCTTTTTTTATCTGCATGATTGGTTATCCGCGGCAAGTGCAATCCAATTTTTTATTTGCAACAGCTTCAGAAAAGCTTTAATCACGAACCGGAGGGATTGTCATGAAAAATATGGATACACTTGTCATAGCCCCGGATAATTTGCTATAAAATTTCATAGCGTTATTTTTTACGAGGCCTTTACCAGAAGATGGCCGGGAAAACCGGATTTCCGAAGGAGGTCGAGATGAGAAAACGTTCATTTTCCGTTGCATTGGCAATATTCGTGACGATTCTGTTAATCGGCTGTGGACAGCAGGAGCAGCCGTCCAACCCGAAAACATCAGAACCGGATACGCAGGCCAGGCCCCATTTTATTACCATCGGCACCGGCGGTATAACAGGCGTCTACTATCCTACGGGCACTGCCATCGCCAAAATGGTCAACAAGAAAAGAGATGACTACGATATTCGCGCTACGGTAGAATCCACCGAGGGGTCCGTATTCAATATCAATGCGATCATGTCCGGTGACCTCGAATTCGGTATCGTTCAATCCGATAGCCAATATCAGGCCGTCAGGGGCATTTTGGATTGGAAAGAAAAAGGCGCCCAGACCGACCTTCGTGCCGTATTCAGTATTCATCCGGAAAACATTACCCTGTTAGCCGCTACGGATGCCGGCATCCATACGATTGCGGATCTTAAAGGAAAACGCGTGAACATCGGGAACATCGGGTCCGGTTATCGGCAAAACGCCATCGATGCCCTCGAAGCGAACGGGCTAAACTACGAGGTTGATTTCCATGCCGAAAGCATCAGACCCGCCGAAGCCCCGGGGTTGCTTCAGGATGGCCGTATTGACGCATTTTTCTATACGGTCGGGCATCCCAATGATGCCTATAAGGAAGCCACCTCCGGGGCCCGCAAAGTCAGATTCGTGCCCATTGAGAATGTCGACAGCCTGATTGAAAAATATCCTTACTACACAAAATCGACCACCCCCATCAAATTTTATCCGGGTACCGAAAATCGCGCCGATGTACCCACATTCGGAGTGAAAGCCACCCTGGTAACTTCCGTAAAGGTTCCGGATGATATCGTTTATGCCGTCACCAGGGAGGTTTTCGAGAATCTGGAGGAATTTAAAAAAATCAACCCCGCATACGAGGTCTTGAGTCGGGAAGAAATGTTGACAGGACTCTCCGCCCCAATTCATCCCGGTGCCATGAAGTACTACAAGGAGGCCGGTCTGAAGTAGGCCTGTCGCTGTATCGGCAACATGGCGAAATCGGCCGCGGCCTTTGATATCAAAGGGAACATTTTCAAGCAGAATCTGTGTGACGGCAGAAGTTACGGGTATTGCAATCAGGCAGATACACCACCCATTTCGATACCATCGAGCGGTGTTTGACAATCGGGACAGCACCCGTTGTCAAGCCGGTTGGAGGCGACGGCGAATCCGTACCGCTTTATCAGCAGGCTGCCGCAGCTGTAACAGTATGTATGGCCGCCCGGGTCTCCCGGCACATTCCCGGTATATACATAGCGAAGTCCGGCCCTAAGGCCCGTTTCCCTTGCTTCTGAGAGCGTACCCAGCGGTGTCGGCGGACGGTCTGTCATCCGGTAGGTCGGATGAAAGCGGCTGAGGTGCCAGGGAGTCTCCACGCCCAGATGCTCGCCGATAAACGCCGCCATGCGCTTCAGTTCATCGCTGTCATCGTTCAGCCCCGGTATGACAAGCGTGGTGATTTCCACGAAAATACCTGCAGACTTCATATATTTGAGGGTCTTCTTTACTGGTTCGAGGCGGGCTGAACAGAACTGTTTATAAAAGGTGTTCGAGAATGATTTCAGATCAACGTTGGCACCGTCCAGATAGGGGGCAATGATATCAATCGCTTCAGGGGTCATGAATCCGTTTGTTACAAAGACATTCAATAATCCCGCGGCGGCGGCAAGTCTGGCGGTTTCGTAGGCCAGTTCGAAATAGATCGTCGGTTCCGTATAGGTGTAGGCAATACTGCGGCAGCCGCTTTTGCGCGCATCTTCAACGATATCTTCAGGTGTACAACGGCTTCCCAGAATCAACCCGTCCCTGTCTGTCGGCATCTGCGCGATATCGGCGTTCTGGCAGAATTGGCAGCGCAGGTTGCACCCCGCCGTGGCCACGGAATAGGAAAGGCTCCCCGGAGCCATGTGAAACATCGGTTTTTTTTCAATCGGGTCGATATTGCGGCAGATGACCCGGTCATAAACGAGAGTCACCAGTTTGCCGCTTCTGTTTTCTCTTACATGACATCTCCCGCGGTTACCGGAACGGATGCGGCAGCGATGATTGCAAAGAGCGCATTCAACGGTCCCGTCCTCCTGTTTTTCATACAGCATTGCTTCCATATCAGCACCTCCTGTACCCGGAACCCTGATTTCAACCAAAAGTATGACGAAGAAAGTGTAACGAGTGATGATATCGTAACAGCAGGGCCTGAAGGTCCTGTTCCGGATTTGGCAACGTTACGGTGAACTCCCCTTTCAACCGATCGTGACGTTGGACGGATGCCCCCTGGCAACCTTTAATTCCATGGGACGGGTACGGAATCTCGGTAAAAGTGTTACCGTTATGCCGGCGAAACTTCCGAAAGGGCAGTGCTGCAATATATCCGAGCGTATCAGGTCGCTGGTGATGCGGGCTGAAAGTGTGGGCCAGAAACAGGAAGTGCCCCATTCAACCGGAATATCACCCATAATGGAATAAATCATCTGTTTCAATTCCCAGATGCTGAACAGCCGGGCATGATGGTATGCGGAAACGTATGGACAGGTTTTGATGCGGCGTTGAAGACGGTGGAGTCCATATCGGTTGAAAAATCCGATAAATACCCGGTTTTTGGTTACCCGGAAAGCCTCTTCTAGAGATTTTTGGGGGTCATCGACGAATTCCAGAACCGAGATAAGCGCCGAACAGGTGAAGGTGTTATCGTCAAAGGGGAGGTCTTCCGCAAAACCTTTCTGCAGGGTTACGCCGGTGCCCAAATTTTTTGATGCAATATCAATCATATAAGGCGAAGGATCGAGGCCGTTCCGATCGATGCCCCTTTTCGCGAGATACTGCAGAAATTGGCCCGTCCCGCATCCGATGTCCAGAAAAGTATCCCCTATCGTCGGTCTCAGCATGTCGATAAAGAGCCGTTTCTGAAGGGCGGCAGTATTTTGCTTATCTGCAAGCTGATACCATTGATGGCAGGCGATGGCATCCGTATCGTCGAAGACATACCCCATGGGGACTCTTTATAGAACAAAAGCGGCCTTGACAAGAACAAAAAGGAGTAGTGACCGGATCAACGGGGCGCGCAAGGGTTGGTTGTCTTTTTTGCCAAAACTATCTATGATACCAATTTTTTGGGATCTTCACTTCTTGGTGTGAAACAGGGAGTAACGATGAAGAGCAGCATGAGCCGATTTATTGTCGAACGCATCCAGAACCTGATGGAATCCGCCTGGAAGGATAATCGGCGGCGTTTATTTGAGCATGAAGTCTACCAAATACTGGATGCCCTGCAATTACAGACGCCAAGACATCGATTCATTCCAGGGAAACAGGAAATTGATTCGGGTTTGCTGGCTGCTTTCGGCAGTGAAAAAATCGTCATCAAAATTGTGGCGGCGAATGTAAGCCACAAACAGAAACTAGGTGGTGTGGCCATTATTCACAAAGATGCCGGCTTCGTACAGTATTGTCGCGACCGGATGCTGGCGTCCTTTCACAAGGCCGGGTACCAGCCCGAAGGGGTGCTCTTGGTAGAGCACATCAACTATTCCCAGGCAATCGGAAATGAAATTCTGCTTGGTTTCCGGGAAAGCGAAACTTTCGGGCCGGTGATTTCATTCAGCAAAGGCGGCAGTGATGCAGAACATTTTGCCGCGAATTACTCCAGCCCGAACCTGATTCTGGCTCCCATCGACAGGGATTGGGCTTCCGCTTTGCTGGCCTCCACCAGAATTCAGAAGAAATATGCATCCGAAGGAAAAAATGCGCACGTGGGCAAGATCGTGGATGCGGGCGTGGCATTTTCCAATCTGGCCGTCCGTTTTTCCAGTTTTTTTTCAAGCACTACGGAGTTCGTGTTGACCGAGTTTGAGGTAAACCCGTTTATTTTTACACCACAGGGTCATTTTATTGCCATCGATGGTTTTGCGGCATTTCGGAAGAAGCGGGCTCCTGCGGCCAAGTTGCGTATATTGCCTCGCAGGTCGATGAAGCCTTTTTTTGAACCCGTCGGCATCGCGGTTGTGGGCGTCAGCAGCAATGATTCTACCAAACCGGGCAGCATTGTCTTTGCGAATATGCTCACAGCGGGAAGGCCGGACGTATATGCCGTCAATGCCAAAGGCGGGCAGGTGCAGGTGGCAGGCCGGGCATGCACGCTTTACAAGAGCGTTGCGGCTATCGATCAGCGGGTCGATCTTGTTGTGGTTACCGTTTCCGCTTCGGCTGTTCTACCGGTTGTCAAAGAATGCGCCGTCAAGAAAGTCAAAGCGGTTATTCTGATCCCGGGGGGTTTCAGCGAGGTGAGCCACAGCCGGGAAGCGGAGGAAGAGATTCTCCGGGTAGCCAGACAATCCGGTATGCGGGTGATGGGACCCAACTGCCTGGGGGTCATCTACCAGGGCAAGCAGCGGAAAGACAGCGTCAATACTTTTTTTGTGCCGGAAGACAAATTTTCGGTTACCCTTAACGCCGACAGCAATGTGGCTATTCTGAGTCAGAGCGGTGCATTGGGTATCACCGAGATCACCAACCTCAGAAATGCCATATCTCCCAGGGTGATTGTGAGTTACGGGAATCAGCTGGATGTGGATCCATGCGATTTGATCCAGTATTTTGAGAACGATTCAAGGGTTTCCGTCATCGGCTGCTACATCGAAGGATTTCAAAAGTTTACCGGCCGAAAATTTTTCAACATCGCTTCCGGCATCAGAAAACCGGTAATCGTTTACAAAGCGGGTCGCACCGAAGCGGGCAGAAGGGCAACGGAATCCCATACCGCCAGTATTGCGGGCGAATATGCCGTGGCCAAAGCAGCCATGAAGCAGGCGGGCCTGGTGGTGGCGGACACCATGATCGATCATGGTGATTTTATAAAAACCTTTGCTTTGTTGGATGGGTTTGCCGTTCGGGGCAAACGGGTTGCCGTTGTCGCCAACGCCGGTTACGAAAAAACATACGCGGCGGACAACTTGGGAGAATTGACGGTAGCCGATCTGGATGAGGCAACGCTTGCCCGCCTGGCACAGATCCTGCCATCCATTGTCGCTCCGGGCCCCCTGCTTGATTTGACACCCATGGCCGATGACCGCGTGTTCGAACAGATCATTGATGTTGTACTGCAGTCGGATTTGGTGGATGTTCTGCTGATATCCGTGGTTCCCCAGAGCGCTGTGCTGCACACATCCGATGCGGAAATGGAGATAGATGAGGAAAACCTGGCTGCCAGAATCGTAAAGCTGGTTCACCGCTACAAAAAGCCGACGGCTGTTTCGGTAAATGTGGTTTCCGGAACGGATGCCGTCTTTAACCGGTTCGGGAAAACCCTTGAGGCGGGAGGGGTTCCAACTTTTTTAACAGCCTACCGGGCGATGGTCTGCCTGAATGCCTTTGTGCGCTATCACCTGCTGCGGAAGACCCGCTCCCGCGGTGAATGGTTGCGGGAATGAAAAGGGGGTGCTGTGAAATCGTATGATGTAATTGTGATCGGCACCGGCGGTGGAATGAAAATTGCGGTGCCTGCCGCAGATATGGGGCTCCGCGTGGCGATTATCGAAAAAGGGCCGACTGGCGGGACCTGCCTGAATCGTGGGTGCATCCCATCCAAAATGATGGTCTATCCCGCCGACCTGATCCATACCTTTCGACAGGCATCCCGTGTCAATCTAAAGGTGCCCCAACCGGTAAGCGTCTCTTTTGAAAAGCTGGTGGCGCGGATATCCCGCACGGTGGACGACATGTCTCAGAATCTGACACAGTCGCTCAGAGGTCACCCCAACATAACCCTGTTGAACGGTAATGCCGTTTTTGAAAAAGACCGTGTTATTCAGGTCGACGGAGAATTCCATACGGCTGACACCATTTTTATTGCCACCGGGTCCTATCCGAAAATCCCGGATATCGACGGACTGCAGGGCTCACCCTTCATGACCAGTCGGGAGGCGCTCCGAAACACAGATTTACCGTCGTCCATGCTGATTTTGGGCGGCGGATACATTGCCTGTGAACTGGGGCACGTATACGGAACTTTTGGAACCGAAACCGTTTTTTTGTTGAGAAGTGAGTTCATGCGCAAAGAGGACAGGGAAATCCGGCACGAGTTTGCCCGGATTTTTTCAAAGTTCCACAGGGTTTATCAGCATGTAAAACCGGTCCGCGTGCGATACCATGACAATCGATTTTCGGTGGAGGTTGCCGACAGCGCGTCCGGCGAAACGGGCCTGCTTCAGGCAGAGGCGCTGCTCGTTGCCGCCGGTGTGGTTCCCGCCACCGCCGACCTGGGACTGGAACGGACCGGGATCAAGGCGGATGAGCAGGGGTTTATTCGTGTTGACGACCACCTCAGAACCGGCGTTCCCGGTGTATACGCTTTGGGGGATTGCATTGGGAATTACTTTTTCAGGCACAGTGTAAACCTGGAAGGGGAATATCTTGTTCGATCCGTTCTGGAAAAAACCGAGGCGGGGCCGCTTGATTACGGCAGCGTTCCAAGAGCCGTATTCACCTATCCGGAAATCGCAGCCGTCGGCAGGACCGAGGATGACCTGCAGCGATCCGGAACGGAATACATCTGCGGAAAGGCCGCCTATCCGGACAGCAATGTTGGGCTGGCACGGCAGCTGGATCACGGATTTGCCAAGGTATTGATCGAGCGCCGGACCGGAAAGCTGTTGGGGGGTCATATCGTCGGGGAGGAGGCCTCCAACACGATCCATATCCTGATCGCCATGATGTCCATGGGGGCAGGTTTGGCGGATCTTCTCTCAATGATCTACATTCACCCGGCCCTGCCGGAAATCGTTAAAGATGCCGCCCGCGATGCCAGGGCAAAGTTTATAAGCGACCAGTGCGCAGAAGTAAACCCTATCGTTGCATAAAAAACATGGCGAAGAGCGTTAAGGTGTCTAAAAATATCGTAAAAACAGAATATTCGCAACCCGATCAGGACTTTACCGCGGGTGCGTATAAGGATCTTGTCTGTTTTACGCCATGTTTTTTACCCTGCGGGAAAGCCGGAGGAATACTGCTGTATTTCGAGGATTTGGAACGAACGCCCAACGCAGATATTGGGCCA
>CAZKYZ010000154.1:0-8412 GCA_964557055.1 uncultured Desulfobacterales bacterium | reverse complement strand
GCCATTTTAACTCTCTTCGCCATGTTTTTTATGCAACTATAGGGTTTCGGCAGATCTGTCGGGTACGGCACGACGACAACGGGTCAATGTGTCGTCCGGTTGATTACCGGCTCCTGATAGCGGTAAATAATCAGATGGATTTCATCTCTGGTATACAAATTGCGTTCAGGATTAAAGGGGTTTGTTGAATACATGTGTCTGTTAACGGGTAAACGTCAACCATCTCTTGTCGGCATGTTTTGCCGGATCAATATGCCCTGACATGCAGCGCAATTGGCGGAACCCGATGATCGGTTTTGTAAGCGGGATCACGACCGTTTTCCACCGGCTGCGGCGGAATCAAAAAATTCCGGCCGCTGCCGAACCATTTCAATAAGGAGCATCGAATGCGTGATTATGACGAAAATTTCAAAAGCGACTACCAGGGAAGAGACATTCAGGCGGCCTACGCCGAAGCGCGCAAGATGGTGGACACCATCCTGACACCCCCTGACCAGACCCCCCTTGAAGTCCGGCAGGAAATTGCCAGAAAAACGGTGCGTAATTTCCGGGATCATATCAACAAGGGTTTTCTGGAATACCGCAAGTCGGTTACCGAGTCCGGAAATTTCGCCTATACGGAGTGGACCGGCCAGGGATCGGTCCTGGTGGACGCCTTGGGGCGCGAGTTTCTGGACATCCTGGGCGGCTTCGGCCTTTATTCCTATGGCATCCGGCACCCCAAAATCGTTGCTGCCGTCAAAGCCCAGCTGGACCGTTCACCCCAGTACAGCCAGGAACTGCTGGATCCGCTGCGGGCCGAACTGGGCCATGTACTGGCGCTGCTGACACCGGGAAAAATTCAATACGGCTTTTTCGCTAACTCCGGCACCGAAGGTGTGGAAGGCGCCATGAAACTGGCAAAGCTGTATACCGGGAAAAAAGGCTTTATTGCCATGCTCAGGGGATTTCACGGCAAAACCCTGGGCAGCCTGTCGCTCATCGGTAAAAAGATCTTCCGCAAACCCCTGCTGCCGTTGCTGGACGGGGTACAGCATGTGCCCTTCGGTGATGCCGATGCCGTGGAACGAATGCTGGCGGCCGCCAAGACCGTAGGCCAGGACATCGCCGCCGTAGTGGTCGAGCCGATCCAGGGCGAAGCTGGCGCCATCGTACCGCCGGACGATTTCTGGCCCCGCCTGCGCGAAGTATGCAACCATTACGGAGTGCTGCTGATCGCCGATGAAGTTCAGACCGGGTTCGGCCGCACCGGAAAAATTTTCGGTGTCGATCACTGGGATGTGACCCCGGACATCATGTGCTTCGGAAAAGCCCTGGGTGGCGGCGTCGTGGCCATGAGCGCCTTTTTCTCCACGCCTGAAATCTGGTCTTGCCTGGAGCCCAACCCCTTTATGCACACCACCACCACCGGCGGCAACCCGCTGGCCTGCGCCTCGGCCCTGGCGGCAATTACCGTACTTATCGAGGAAGACCTGGCCGAACAGGCCAGGTTAAAAGGTGAATATGTTCTCAAACAGCTCGGAATTCTGAAAGAGCGCTATCCCGGCGTACTGGCCAAGGCGCGGGGGTTGGGGCTTTTGCTGGGCATGGAGTTCCCGACGGACGGCATCGGATACAAGGTGGCTTCCGGACTCTTCTCCCGGGGTGTACTGACCGCCGGAACGCTCACCAACGCCAAAAATATTCGTTTCGAACCGGCCCTGACCATCCCCCGGGAGACACTGGACGAAGTGCTCAACCGCCTGGAGGATGTATTTAAATCCATCGATTTGCCCCAACGCAAAAAGGTCGGCAATCTTTACGCCGGCCGCATGCTGCATGTGAATCTCTCGGCAGGCAAGGTGACGGTTGAACCGCTGAAAGACAAGTGGGCCAGAAAATATATCGGCGGATGGGGGTTGGGCGCCAAATACTTCACCGAATCCGTCGACCCCAAGGTCGACCCGCTGTCGCCCGAAAACACCATCGTCATCATGACAGGACCCATGGCCGGAACGTTGGCCCCAACCGGATCACGCACCTGTGTGGTTTCCAAATCGCCCCACAGTGGAACGATTTTTGAATCCAACATCGGCGGTTCTTTCGGGCCTGAACTTAAATTTGCCGGTTATGACGGCATTATCATCAGCGGAAAAGCCGATAAACCGGTATGGTTGAAGATTAAAGACAATGCGGTCTCCCTCGAAGATGCGGATTCCCTGCTGGGCAAAGGTATTTTTGAAACGGAGCGGGCCTTGGAAAAACAGATGGGCCATGACATGAAGAGCCTGTCCATCGGACCGGCCGGGGAAAATCTGGTCCCCTTTGCCTGTGTCGGTTCGGATTCCTACCGGCAGATGGGCCGGGGAGGCGTCGGGGCACTGTTCGGCGCCAAGAATCTCAAGGCCATTGCCGTCAGAGGAACCGGCGGTGTTCAGGTGGCCGAAATCGGCTCGTTCTGGGGCAAGGTCTCGGAACATCTGGAAAATAACCTGATGACCATGGAAAACCAGTGGGCCAAAACCCAGGGAACACCCATGCTGGTGAACGTCACCAACGAAATGGGGATCCATCCCACCCGCAACTTCACCAAAGGTGTCAATCCCAACCACCAGAAACTCGATGCGGATGCCGTGGCGGACATCACCATCGGGGATCGGGCCTGCGCCACCTGCCCCCTGGGCTGCGGCAACTTTACTTCCGTGAACGGCGTCCAGGTCGAGGGCCCCGAATATGAAACCCTTTGCCTGGGTGGATCCAACTGCGACATCAGCGATTTGGAACAGGTTATGCGCTTCAACCGTAAATGTGATGACCTTGGACTGGACACCATGTCCACCGGCAACGTTATCGGTCTGGCCATGGCCCTGACCGAATCCGGTGCCGCCGGCCTTGACCTGACCTTCGGTGACGCTGAAGGCTACCTGAAGGTCCTGGATGAAATTGCCAATCAATCCACCCAACGGGGTCGCGACCTCTCCCTGGGAGCCGCCAAACTGGCGTCCAAATACGGCCAGCCCGACCAAGCGGCCCATTCCAAAGGTTTGGAAATGCCGGCCTACGACCCGCGCGGCAATTACGGCATAGGTCTGGCCTACGCCACCAGCGAACGGGGTGCTTGTCACTTGAGGGCATTTCCCCTGTTTGCCGACGATCCTTTCAAACTGAAAGACCTGGCCAGGGATGTCGTGACCATGCAGAACGCGAACGGCGCCAAATGGTCCATGTGCTTCTGTGATTTCTGGGGGTCCGTGGACACCACGATCATGGCCGATCTGCTGACCGCGGGCCTGGGTCGTCAGGTGTCGGCCAAAGACCTGGACAAAGTGGGAGAGCGGGTCTGGAACCTGTTGCGCATGTTCAATCTGGCGGCGGGATTTACCGCGGCCGATGACACCCTTTCCGAAAAAATCACCAAACGGGCCCTTGAAAACGGTCCTCACGAGGGACGAACCCTCAGCCCCGAAATCCTGGAGGAGCTTAAAGGTTTCTACTATCGCCAGCGGGGATGGGATGAAGCCGGTCGGCCGAAAGCGGCAAAACTGCGCGAGCTGGGGTTGGCTGATCTGATGGAAAAGGTCTGAACTGAAATTTGAAAGGAACCGGAGCTGTCCGGAAACAAGGCGGCTAACCACCGGCATAATGGAGGAACCAATGGAAAAACACCTGATGGCCATTCCCAACCGATGTACCGGATGCAACCGATGCGCGTATGCCTGCTCAGCGGTCAAGGAGGGAATGTTCATACCGTCCAGGGCGCGGATTCACATCAACAACTTCGCCCACGAGGGCTACTCGGTACCCAACGTCTGTTTTCAATGCCCCAAGGCGTCATGCCTGGAGGCCTGCCCCACCGAAGCCATATTCAGAAGTGAACGTGGTGTGGTGGTGGTGGAGGCCAAAAAGTGCGACGGTTGTGGAAACTGCGTCAGCGCCTGCCCGTACGGGATGATCGAACAGTATGCCTCCGGCATAGCCTACAAATGCGACCTGTGCGGCGGCGCACCGGCCTGTGTGGCGGAGTGCCACTATGGCGCCCTGGTTTTTAAAGAAGCCGACAAAGTATCCCTCAAATGCCGTAAAGACCAGATGAAAAAACGCAGCAAATCCGGTGAGCCGGAAGAAAAGCGCCGGGTTTTGGCCGTTGAAGTGATGAAAGAGGCCGAACGCGTGCCGCGCTCTCCCCGCTATATGGGCTGAAAATGGCCGGATTGCAAGGCCACACACCCTGCGTTGCATGAAACCTGATTCGATGCTATGGAAAATCCTTATATGCCGAAAACACATGACAGCACGCCGATGGAAAACGGCTTCCGGATGCCCGCCGAGTTCGAACCCCACAGGGGATGCTGGATGCTTTGGCCCGAAAGGGGGGATACCTGGCGCCTGGGAGCGAAACCGGTCCAGGCCGCTTTCGCAGCTGTGGCCGAGGCCATTTCCGCCTTCGAACCGGTTACGGTCGGCGTCAACCACCGCCAATGGGAAAATGCCCGGGCCTGCCTGCCCGCAGCAGTGCGGGTGGTGGAGATCGCCTGCGACGATGCCTGGATGCGCGATGTGGGGCCCACCTTTGTCATCAACGACCATGGCGATATCCGTGGGGTCGACTGGAAGTTCAATGCCTGGGGAGGCCTTAACGGCGGAATTTACTTCCCCTGGCTGCAGGACAGCCTGGTGGCCCGGAAAGTCCTGGAGTTCGAATCCGCCGACCGCTACCGCGCCCCCCTCATAATGGAGGGCGGTTCCATTCATGTCGACGGGCAGGGAACGTTGATCACCACGGAAGAATGCCTGCTGCACCCTAACCGCAACCCCCGGATGACCAAAAACCAGGTGGAGGACTGCCTGAAGAACTATCTGAATGTTACCAAGATAATCTGGCTTGGGAAAGGCGTTTTCAATGATGAAACCGATGGTCACGTGGACAATCTGTGCTGCTTTGTCAAGCCGGGAGAAGTACTGCTCACCTGGACCGATGACCGCGACGACCCCCAGTACGCCATATCCAAAAATGCCTTCGAGATTCTGGCCGCCGCAACGGACGCCCGCGGGCGCTCACTTACCGTCCATAAAATCCATCAGCCCGACCCGATGATCATCTCCGGAGCGGAATGCGCTGGACTGGATATAAGTGAAACAGCCAAACCCCGCAGGGCCGGCGACCGGCTGGCCGCCTCGTATGTTAATTTTTTTATCGCCAATGGCGGTATCATCATGCCTCTTTTCGAAGACGCAAATGACCGGACCGCCGCAGACGTATTGACCCGGCTGTTTCCGGGTCGACGTGTCGTTGGCGTCAAAAGCCGGGAAATACTTCTGGGCGGCGGCAACATCCACTGCATTACCCAGCAGATCCCTTCGGCAAAACCGGTCCCCTGAAACAGAACAACCCGGTGTTTCATCCGGCAGCGTCCCGTGAACCCAAAAAAAGTCGTGAGGAAACCATGAACATCAAAGTGGCGGCCACTCAGATGCCGTGCCGTTCGGAAATTTCGGAAAACCAGCTGACCGCTGAGACGCTGGTGCGGGAGGCAGCAGGCAAAGGGGCCAAGATTATCCTGCTTCAGGAGCTTTTCGAGTCCCTCTACTTCTGCCAGGTGGAGAAACCCGATTTCTTCCGTTTGGCCACCACCCTGGGAAAAAACCCCGCCGTCACACGGTTTTCCGAAATTGCAGCAGAGCTGGAGGTGGTGCTGCCGATCAGCTTTTTTGAAAAAAAGGGCCAAGCCTACTTCAACAGCGTAGCGGTGATTGATGCCGACGGCAGCGTGTTGGGAACGTATCGTAAAACCCATATTCCGGATGGCCCGGGGTATGAAGAAAAATATTATTTCAGCCCAGGGGACACCGGTTTCAAGGTCTGGCAAACCCGCTACGCCGCCATCGGTGTAGGCATCTGCTGGGACCAGTGGTTTCCGGAAGCCGCCAGGGCCATGGCGCTGATGGGGGCCGAGATACTGCTCTACCCCACGGCCATCGGATCGGAACCCCTCGATCCGTCCTATGACAGCCAGCCCCACTGGCAGACATGCATGCAGGGCCATTCCGCCGCCAACATCATGCCGGTCGTTGCCGCAAACCGGATCGGTACGGAAACCATCGACGGATCCACCCTCACCTTCTACGGGTCCTCCTTTATCACCGACAACAAGGGGGCGATTCTGGCCCGGAGCGACCGGACATCCCCGGGAACCATTGTTGTTGACATGGACCTGGAGGCCTATGCCGCAGAGCGTTCGGCATGGGGGCTTTTCAGGGACAGGCGACCGGAAGCGTATCAGTCACTGCTGACATTGGATGGTAAAACCATGTCGTAAGGAGTCCATCAGCACCGTGAAAAAAGAAATTATCGAGGCCATCATCCGCAAGGCCGTCGTGTGCCGCCTGGGCATCCTCGCCGGGGACAGCCCTTATATCGTGCCCCTCTGTTTCGGCTACCGGAACGACACCCTTTATTTTCACGGATCGACCAAGAGCCAAAAATATGATCTGATCCGGAAACACCCGAAGGTCTGTTTTGAGTTCGACATCCTGGCCGAACCCATTTCTTCTCCTGATCTCTGCAATTGGGACATGCGTTACCAGAGTGTGGTCGGGTTCGGAAACGCGGCTATGATAGAAAATAGCGACCGGAAAAGAGAGGCCTTGGCGATCATCGTTTCCCAGTATTCCAACAAGCCCCATTCATTTACGGAAGCAAAACTGCGGGCAACGGCGGTATTCGAGGTGGCTGTCGAAAGCATGACCGGCAAACAGTCCGGTTTCGACCAGCCATAGCTGCATGGCGAAAAAAAACCTGATTTGCCGGGCGGCGGAAGCTTGCCGGCAAATCAGGCGGTTTGTATTATTTTCAGCGACAGCAATAAATCGATGTCGTGACTAGTGGGACTTGGCGCGTGTCCAGGCTTCGTCCATAATCCGGTTTTCCTTGCCCAGATCCTTTGTGAAATGAAGATTCTGCATAATCTCGGGTGTCGGATAGATCCCCGGGTTTTCAAGGTCTTCCGGTGTGATGAAGGCTTCGGCCGCCGCATTGGGGGTTGCATACTGGTTGTAGTTGGAAAGCTCGGCGCCGACTTCGGGCTCCAGGATCCAGTTGATCCACTTGTGGGCGGCATCCGCATTGGGTGCTTTACTGGGAATGCACATGGAGTCAAACCAGATTTCACTGCCCTCTTTGGGGATGATAAATCCCAGTTTGTCCGGTTCTTCGGTCACCGACTGAATGGCATCTCCATTATATACGATGGCGGCGGCGGCCGTGCCGGCGACCACATCGTTCTTGCCGCCCACACCCGGTTTGAAGCCCATGCAGTTTGGGGTCCGCTTGGTGGCTACCAGCAGATCGGCGGCAGCCTTGAGATCATCAGGGATTGTGCTGTTAAAATCCTTGCCCTGGTAGAGCAGGGCAATGCCCATCATCTCCCGCACGGAATCAATCAGCCAGAAAGCGCCGGTTTGCTTGTCGGCATCGAACAGTACCGACCAGGACTGGGCCGCAGCGTCACTGACCTTGTCTTTGCGGTACATAAGCCCCACCGTGCCCCACTGATACGCAACGGAAAATTTGTTGCCCGGGTCATAACTGGTTTCCCGGAAAAGGGGTTTGAGATTGTTCAGATTGGGAAGTTTGGCATGATCCAGGGGTTGGATCAGTTTCTGGTTGATCAAGACCGGCATGATATAATCGGAGGGGACGATGATATCGTACTGACTTGCCCCGCCGGCCTGCAGTTTGGCCACCATTTCCTCGTTGTTCTCGTAGATGGCGAGCCGTACCTTGATGCCGAACTTTTCTTCGAAGTCGGCCGGCATTTTTTCCTCATCCATATACTCCGACCATGTGTAGATCCTCAGTTCCTCGGCACTGGCGGTCATCCCGCAAAAAAGCACCAATACCAAAATAAACAGACCGATTTTACGCATTTTTTTCTCCTTTTCAGTAGTTTTGGATCGTGAAAAAAAATTACCTCATCCTGCTTTTGTTTTGGCGCGGTTGCAGCCTTGGGGCAATGCCCCGGCAACCGGAATGCAATGTTCATTTTTCCTTATGGCGTGTTAATCGTTCCGTCAAAACGACCAGCACAATCGTGACCAGCATGATCAAGGTCGACAGGGCATGGATTTGAGGTGTGACCCCTCTTCGTACGGCTGCAAAAATAAACAGCGGCAGCGTTTGCGACTCAGGACCGGCTGTGAAAAAACTGATCACAAAATCATCCAGCGAAAGAGTGAAGGCCAGCATGGCACCGGCGATAATGCTCGGCATCAGAAGCGGCAGCAGCACCTTCCGAAGCAAATACCAGTGTGTGGAGTCTAGATCCCGGGCCGCGTCTTCCCCCTCCCTGCCTATGGCCACCAGCCGGCTGCGCACCACCCGGGCCACGAAAGAGATCAGAAAGGTGAAGTGGCCGATGATCATGATTAAAAGGC
>CAZKYZ010000153.1:0-8419 GCA_964557055.1 uncultured Desulfobacterales bacterium | reverse complement strand
AACCAGTGGGCCGGGTCTTCGATTTCGTATTTTGCTATTCCGGCATATTCAAGGATCGGTTCAATATCCAGGTCAGGATACTTGTTCTTCACATATTCCAGATAAACTTTGGTTATCCTGCTGTTGTAGATGGGTTGATTATAAGACGATGATTCCGTTTCTTTTTTATCGTCTTGCCGTACCTGGCTTTCCATGGATTACCTCGTCGCTTTTCTAAAATAAAAATCTTGATGCAAGAAACCATGATACATGAAGCTGCCCCAAAATCGTCGTTGTATATTTGTATCGGACACCCTTAACAGGTAAACGAAACTTTCCATCTTACAAATAGAAAAACAAGATAACATTTAGCATACAGTGAGTTACGGCACAAGGTAAACACGACATGTTCCGCAATGATTCAAAGTCTGCGTATTTATTCGGGGCTAACGGAAGCGCCTGTCCGACCGCTTTTCCTGCGCCTGCCCGGCAGTCTTTCCGAGCCACCCGGTTTTTACTGGCGAATGATGGTCGAATTCCGGCACGTACGGTTTAATATCCAGAAGAGGGGTGCCGTCCAGGATATCCACACCTTCAATTTCCAGTAGTTGATTGCGAATTTCAGTCAGCCGGACGACGGATAGCCCTATCGGGTTGGGGTGGTTCGGAGAACGGGTGGCGAACACTCCCCGGGGCTGTTTATCCAGAAACGGCGTCACCTGCAGGGCCGTTTTTTCGGATTTATGAAAATGGTAAATTAGAAAGATGTGGGAAAAGCCTTTCAGGTCTTTGAGCCCGGGAACCCACTTTTCAAATATTTCAACGGTGCCCCGAACGCCGGTGGCACCGCAGGGCTGGATGGGCATGTCGTCAATGCAGTGGTGCGGTGAATGGATGATTCCGATGGGTGTATAGGTAATTTTCGTCATGTCGATGATTCCTTCACGGGTACCTGGCCGGCCGCCTCTATAAATACGGGTATGAATTCACGTAAATCCGCAACGATGCCGATATCCGCCACATTGAAAATGGCGGCTCGGGGATCCGAATTGATCGCTACAACCAGTTTAGATCCCTGAATCCCGACCACATGTTGGTAGGCTCCGGATATGCCGCAGGCGATATAGAGTTCCGGTGATATCTGAACACCGGTGACCCCTACCTGACGATTATGCGGCAACCAGCCACGGTCACAAACCGGTCTGGAGCCGGCAACGGCTGATTGGGGAAACAGTTCGGCCAGCTGTTTCACAAGTTCGAGGTGTTCTTTTTCCCCGATACCGTTTCCGGCGGCGACAACCACGCGTGCTTCAGCGAGGCCGTCGGCCCGGTCGTTTCCGGCAAGACGTTTGATGAAATTGATTTGGAGGGCAAGCTGCTTGACCACGGCAACGCGAATGCGGCCGGGATCGGTGGTTGAAAAAGCGGGTATTGGGAATAGGCCCGGCAGGATCGTTAATACGGTTTCGGGACATTCCGGGCGGATCTGTTCGTTCATTTTTCCACCCAAAATGGGACGTTGGAACAGTATCCGGCCGTTTTTGGAGTCGATCCCATTGACTCCGGAGATACCGGACGCTCCCAGGCGTATGGCCAGCCGGGAGGCATAATCAATTCCCAGAGACGTATGGGGGATGCATACGTATGCGAACGTGCGTTCGGACAACACTTCAGTCAGGGCCAACAGGCAGATTTCGCCGCTAAGAGGCCCGGTCTGTTCCGTCGGTACGGCAATGACATCCAGCCCGGTGACATCGGCGATCTGCCGGGAAACAGTTGACCCCGGATTTTCCAGGACTACGTAAATGATATTCCCCGGGTGGTTTTCCTGAATCGTGCGGGCCAGGCTGAGCATCTCGAAGGTAATCGGCAGGGGCCGTTCGTTTTTGTGTTCGGCGATGATCAGGATGTCTTGTTTCATGCTGTTTTTACCAGTGATTTTCGGTGCAGGATCCGGTGCAGCAGATCCGCTTTTTGTACCAGGGAACCTTCCAGCATCCGGCCGGCCCGCTCTTTGCGGGGATGGCAAAGGCGCTGCCGTGTCTGCCGCGGGTCGGGTGGTGCAATCAGCGAGGTTTCGATAACCTCGGGGGATGAGCGGTTGGCCCGCAGCAGATTGGAAAGAGACGGGTAACGGGGGCGGTTGATTCCCGGCTGAACGGCAAGAAGTGCCGGTGTTGTTATCTGCAGGACGTCCCGTTCACCACCCTCCAACTCTTTTTCCACAAGCAGGCTTCCCGGTTTTTGATCGGCCGCTATTGAAATGACCGAAGTGATGCTCGGGATCTTGAGCAGATCCGCCAGGAGCGGTCCCGTCTGCGCCTGCATCTGGTCTTCGGACAGGGCTCCGGTCAGGATCAGGTCATATTTTTTTTCACAAAGGACAGCAGCCATCCATCCGGCCGTTTGAAACGGGCTGAGACAGCCACCATCGCCGTGCAGCACATGTATGCCCCCATCGGCGCCCATGCCCATGCCCCGTTTCAGCACCTCAACAGCTCTTCGCGGTCCCGCAGTGATCAGATCAATCCTGCCGCCGGTTTGGGAATCATTCTCCCGCAGCACAAGGGCCGCTTCCAGGGCATATTCGTCAAACCGGTTCATGCGGTATTCGCAGGTGTCGTCCATGATGATGCTGCTGCCCGCAGCGCCGATGGCGAAGTCGCATTCCGGATCCGGAACCTGTTTTATGCAAACGATGATGTTCATTGGTAAATGCCTTCGGGAGTGCTTCTGCGTTGCGGGAGGCAGTTTTTCCAAGTCCTGCGAACCCCGGGTGTTTCGCGTCCGGGAAAGTTCCTTGGCAGGGCATTGCGGTAGCTGCCGCAGTATACCCGCTGCAAGTTTTGACGATTCGATCGGATTCGTCCAAAAAAAGAGTAAAAGAGAGGGGGCCGTAAGTCAAGAAAAAA
Source organism: uncultured Desulfobacterales bacterium (assembly GCA_964557055.1). GTDB lineage: Bacteria > Desulfobacterota > Desulfobacteria > Desulfobacterales > CAZKYZ01 > CAZKYZ01. The sequence continues at coordinate 5,528 of CAZKYZ010000153.1, read as the reverse complement.
ACGAACGAACGTTCGGTTTTTTCTTGACAACCCTGATCATGAAATATACCTACAAAAAAGCCGGCGAAAAAAAAGAACCCCAGACGGACACAATTTAACAGGAGACAATCGATGACCCCATCGCGTGTGGCAGTGGTCAAGTACGAAAAACCGAATGAATCCGTGCAAGAAGCGGTCGCCCTCTGCGGTGGTCTGACGGATCTGCGGGCCGGCGCCCGCGTGTTTATCAAACCGAATATCGTTTTCTGGACCAAGGCGGTTCAATTTCCCAAATGGGGTGTCATTACAACTTCCCGGGTGATCGAAGATATGGTGATCTTGTTGAAAGACCGGGGGATAGACGATATTACCATCGGGGAAGGCGTTGTGACCAGCAAACCCAAGGATAGGGAAACTCCCGCCCACGCCTTTCAGACGCTCGGGTACGAAACTCTGAAGAAAAGATACGGTATTTGCTACCTGAATGTCATGGAACGCCCTTTTCGGGAAGTCGACCTGGGTGGAGGCGTGGTACTCAATTTCAACCAGGATGTCCTGGAAAGTGACCTTGTGATTGATTTGCCGGTGCTAAAGGCTCACAACCAGACGGTTGTCAGCCTGGGAATTAAAAACCTCAAAGGACTCATCGATATCAAGTCTCGCAAGAAATGCCACAGCGCAGACCCCGAGATGGACCTGCATTATCATGTCGCCCGGCTGGCCGATAAAATGCCGCCGGTATTTACCCTGATCGACGGCATCTATTCCCTGGAGCGCGGTCCGGCATTCGATGGGAAAATGCATCGCCGGGACCTGTTGATCGCCTCGGCGGATATTCTGGCCGCCGATAAGGTGGGGGCCGCGATACTGGGGTTCGAAGTGTCCCAGGTACCGCACCTGGTGCATGCCGCCAACAACCGAAGACGGCCGCTCGACCTGTCGGATACGGAAGTGGTGGGACTTTCCATTGAAGCGGTGGCTGAAAAACACCAGTACGACTTTCCCTATCATGTGGATGCAGACGTCTCCCTGCCGGTTCCCATGGCCAAACAGGGCATCAAGGGCGTATTTTACCGGAAATACGACACCTCCATGTGCACCTACTGTTCCGGGGTGAACGGGCTCGTTTTGTCGGCCATTCGATACGCGTGGAAAGGAGAACCCTTTGATAACGTGGAAGTCCTCACCGGCAAGAAGATGCAGCCGACCCCCGGCATGAACAAAACGATTTTGCTGGGAAAATGCATGTTCCAGGCCCACCGGGACAACCAGGACATCAACGAAATGATTCCTGTGAAAGGCTGCCCGCCGAATCCCGACGATATCGTAAAGGCCCTGCAGACAGCCGGTATCCAGGTGAATCCGGACCTGTTTGCAAACACCGATCAGCTGCCGGGCCTCTTTATGGCCCGTTACGAAGGAAAGCCGGAATATGACGAATCTTTTTTCCGGATCACCTAAATGAGCGTTGTCTATCTCATCCGGCACGGCCAGGCATCCTTCGGGAGCGACCATTACGATCGGTTATCAGATACAGGCCGTCGTCAGGCCGAAGTGCTGGCCCGGCATTTTGCTGCGGTAGAACAGGTTTTTGACGCCGTATACTGCGGAAGCCTGGAACGGCAGCGGGATACGGCCCAGCCGTTGTGCCGTCAGGGAAACACCCGGTCCGGCAGCAGCCCGGAGCCGGTTATCAGCGACTTTCTCAACGAATACGATTCGCGGGCGGTCTGGGATCATTACATTCCGATTCTGTGCCGGCAGAAGCCGTCTCTAATAGAGGATGTAAAACAGGTAACATCCGACAGGAAGGCGTTTCAGCGCCTTTTTGACGAAGTGATGACCGCCTGGGTATCCGCACCGGAAACAGGAGACGGTCTGCCGTCCTGGAGTGATTTTCGGAAGCGGGTTCGCAGCGGCATGCGCAAAATCATGCGTGAACAGGGGCGTCGCAAAAGGGTGGCCGTATTTACATCCGGAGGGCCCATTGCCTTGATGGTTCAACAGGCGCTGGACCTGACCGATACCGTCACATTGGGATTGTCCTGGCAGATTATGAATGCTTCCGTGACCCGGATCCAGTACAACAATCAACGTATCGCGCTCCAGGTGTTCAACGACGTCACCTACCTGGAGTTGACGAAGGATCGGACCCTGTTGACCTACCGGTAGGGGTTTTTATCGCAATTTTTCAACCCGGGAAACCTTTCTCAAGGATTAAAAAAGGAAAAAAGCATGGACTTTACTATTTCGGAAAAAATGCAGACCATCATCGCCATGATCAATGAATTTGTGGACAAGGAAGTGATCCCGCTGGAGCCCCAGATGCTGAACGGGTCTTTCGGGGAATTCGAACCGGTGTTGGAGGAAAAGCGCAGCCTGGTGCGGCAGATGGAGTTGTGGGCTCCCAACCACCCGGTGGCATACGGCGGCATGGGCCTGGACCTCATGGAGCACGCCCTGGTGTCGGAAGCTCTGGGCAGGACACCACTGGGGCATTACGTTTTCGGCTGTCAGGCGCCGGATGCCGGGAATATCGAGATTTTGCACATGTTCGGCACCGATGAGCAGAAGGAAACCTATTTGCGTCCGCTGGTGGAAGGCAAAATCCGTTCCTGCTTTTCCATGACGGAGGTGGAAATGCCGGGATCGAACCCGGTGATGATGGATACTACAGCGGTAAAAGACGGGGATGACTATGTCATTGACGGTCACAAATGGTATACCTCTTCTTCCGACGGTGCCGATTTTGCCATTGTCATGGCGGTGACCAACCCGGAGGGGCCGCGCTACGGCCAGGCCAGCATGATTATCGTGCCCTGTGACACCCTGGGGTTCAATCAGGTTCGCAACATCCCGGTGATGGGCGAAGCCGGCCAGGGCTATTTCGGGCATGGGGAAATACTCTATCAGTCTTGCCGCGTGCCGCAGAAAAATCTTCTCGGACAAGAGGGCGGCGGGTTTGTGATTGCCCAGGAACGGCTGGGCCCGGGGCGTATTCACCACTGCATGCGCTGGATCGGTATCTGCAATCGAGCCTTTGACCTGATGTGTTCACGGGCCGTCAGCAGGACCATTGCGCCGGAGCGTACGTTGTCCACCAAACAGATCGTTCAGTCCTGGATAGCGGAATGTGCTGCTGAAATTCAAGCCGCCCGGCTGATGGTGCTGCATGCCGCCTGGATGATCGAAAACGTTGGCGCCAGTGCGGCCAGGCGGGAGATATCCCTGATCAAATTCAAGGTGGCCAACGTGATGATGAAAGTCGTGGACTGTGCCTTGCAGGTTCACGGCGGGCTGGGAATGACGGATGACACGATTCTGGCCTTTTTTTATCGCCACGAGCGCGCCGCCAGAATTTACGACGGAGCAGATGAAGTACATAAGGTGGCCGTGGCCAAAAGGATATTGAAAGAGTATGCAGGCAAACAGCGGGTATAGGACCCTTCCGTTACCCGGGAAACCGGAGTGGGTATGACAACCCGCATAGAGCGTAAGCCGATCAGGACACAGGATGGATTTTGACGAATTCAAAAAACGGGTGAATGTTTCCAGGGAAGACATCTATCTCGAAACCATCGCGGATAATCGGGACAGCATCCGCGTTAAAAAAGAGAAGACGGTTGTCAAAAACCTGGAGAAAATTTTCGGGGCGACACTCAAAATCAGCAATGAAAAGGGTTTTCAGGCGATGACCATGCGCGATTTGAGCCGCGAGACGAAAATGAGTATGGGCGCCCTGTACACCTATTTCTCCAGTAAGGAAGACCTCCTGAGCATGCTGCAGAACCAGCGCAGGGCGGTTATCGGGCGGATTCTGGAAAGTGAAATCAAAAAGAAAAAAGTACCGGTCGAAAAACTGGCGGCTGCCATCAAAACGCATCTGTACCTGAGCGAAATCATGCAGCCCTGGTTCTATTTTTCGTTTATGGAAGCTAAAAATCTGAATCATTCGGAGAAGAAAAAGGCTATTGAGAGCGATCTGTATACCGAAAAACTGTTTGAAACCATCGTGACAGAGGGCCGTGCAAAAGGCGTTTTTCACAGCAGCGACACGCGCCTGGCAGCCGGTGTGATGAAAGCGATGCTCCAGGACTGGTACCTCAAGCGGTCCAAATTCAGGTCCCGCAATATTTCCGTGGACCGCTATGCGCAATGCATCATCGAATTCGTTTTCAAATATCTGGAAATTGCACCAACCGAATAGGAAGAAAGGGGGAGGGCCTATGGGACTTAGTGATCACGCGTCTTCCATCCGAAAAGGGGAGGAACTGCCCCTTACAAAAATCGAAGAATTTCTCCGGGATGAAATCGATGGGCTGACAGGCGCCATGACTGTCCGGCAGTTTCCGAAAGGGCACTCCAACCTGACGTACCTGATCACCGTCGGGGACCGGGAAATGGTGCTGCGGCGTCCTCCCCATGGAACCAAAGCCAAGAGCGCTCATGACATGGGGCGGGAATACCGAATATTGTCGGCCCTGCAGGGAGTTTATTCCTATTGCCCCAAACCGTTGGCCTTTACCGAAGATGAAACTGTTCTGGGTTGTCCTTTTTACCTGATGGAGCGCATCAAAGGAATTATTATCCGCAGGGATCTGCCGGCAGCGCTTCGAATGACAGCCGACCAAACGACCCGCCTGTTTGAAAGCGTCCTCGATGTTCAGCACGAACTGCACGCCATCGACTTCCGCAAGATCGGTCTTTCCGATTTCGGGAAACCGGAAGGATACGTTGAACGCCAGGTGCTTGGCTGGAACAAACGCTACCGGGGAGCCAGGACACCCGATGCCCCGGACGGGGAAGCGGTGATGGACTGGCTTGCGGCAAACATGCCGGCGGATACGGACCGGCCGGGAATCATCCACAATGATTATAAGTTCGACAATGTGGTTCTGGACCCCGGCAACCCCTTTAAGATCATCGGTGTGCTGGACTGGGAAATGGCCACTGTCGGCGACCCTCTCATGGACCTGGGGTGTACCCTGGGATACTGGATTGAACCCGGCGATCCGGAGGAGATGCAGATGATGCGAATGATGCCCACTGATGCCAAGGGCGCCCTGACCCGTGCGGAGATTGTGCACCGCTATGCGGCCCTTTCCGGCCGAACCATGGATAATTTCAGTTTTTATCACTGTTTCGGAATGTTCCGGCTGGCGGTCATCGCTCAGCAGATTTATTACCGCTATTTTCACAAGCAGACGAAAGACGATCGTTTTAAGAGCTTTATTTTGGGGGTACACGTATTGATAAATGCCGCCATGCGGATCGTGGCGTCGGGAGGACAGAAATGATGGAAACGATTGTGGTTATCGGTGCGGGGTTTATGGGCGCCGGCATTGCCCAGGTCTGTATGCAGAGCGGGTACCGGGTGGTTTTATACGATACGGAGAAGGCGGCCCTTCAGAAAGCGGAAACCGGGATTGCGTGGTCTGTGAACAAACTGCATCAAAAGGGCTGGATCCAGGATTCGGTCGAAACTGTGCAGCAGCGTCTTACCCTCAGCCAGGATTTGACACCACCGGCGGGAACCTCCTGGGTTATCG
>CAZKYZ010000152.1:0-8426 GCA_964557055.1 uncultured Desulfobacterales bacterium | reverse complement strand
CTGGCAGCCGTATCGGAAGCCATCATCATCGGCTTTAATGTCAGGCCCAGCTCCAAAGTTGCCGAACTGGCCAGAGAAGAAAATATCGACATGCGTTTTTACAATATCATTTACAATCTCATTAAGGATATTAAGGATGCTATTGTCGGATTGATGTCTTCCACTTTTAAAGAACGCACCCTTGGAATGGCTGAGGTCCGGGAAGTGTTCCAGATCCCCAAAGTCGGAGCGGTAGCCGGCTGCTATGTAACGGACGGCATAATCCAACGCCGTCAAATGGTACGCCTGGTCCGGGAAGGTATCGTCACCTATGAAGGCAACATTGCCTCGCTGCGCCGCTTTAAGGACGACGTCAAGGAAGTGCAGAACGGATACGAATGTGGAATCGGAATTGAAAAATTCAATGATATTAAAACCGGTGATGTCATCGAATGTTACACCCTTGATGAAATCAAACCGGAGCTGGAATAGCCGTGGTTGTCGCCCTGGGTCTGATCATCTTGCGGATCCATGACTGCCGTTCATTAAAAAGCAAACGGAAAATCGTCAAATCAATAACCGGCCGTATTGGCAGCCATTTCAATGCCTCTGTTGCAGAAGTCGGTTCCAACGATATGCATCAGAAAGCGGAGATTGGTTTTTCCATGGTGGGCAATGATCGCCGAACGGTCAATGCAAAGGCCGACAAACTGTTCAACTTTGTCGAAGAAATGGGACTTGCGGAAGTCGTTGAAACAGAGTTGGAAATACTAAATATATGAAACCGTTCAAACGAGCCGACAGGGTCGCGGGACATGTACAAAAGTCTCTGTCTGACCTGCTCCGCAAAGAAATTAAAGACCCGCGACTTGATATTGTGACCATTACCGGAGTTCGTGTATCCGACGATTTGCGGCTGGCCAGGGTGTATTTTTCCACCAATGGCGATCAGCAGGCCAAAACGGATGCGGATGCCGGTTTTAAAAGTGCCAGGGGACATATTAAACGTTCCCTGGGGAAAATTCTGGGCCTCAAATACATGCCCGATATCCAGTTTCATTATGACGAATCTTTTGATTACGGATCGCATATCGAAAAACTGTTGCAATCGATAAAAAAAGGCGATGAAGCAAATAACCAATAGCCTGCAAAAGTGCCAACGGGTATTTCTGGCCTCCCATCTGAATCCGGACGGGGATGCGATCGGTTCCCTGATCGCTTTGGGACTTGCTTTGAAGACCCTGGGTATTGACGCAACGATGTACAACGAAAGCGCCATACCGGCGGTTTACCGATACCTCCCGGCTGTCGAAAAAATTACCAGGCGGGCAGGCAATCTGGATCGGTACGATGCGGCGGTCGTGCTTGACTGCGGTGATATCGGCAGGGTGGGATCCGTAGCGAAGAAAATCGCGGGGCTCAATATGGTGATCAATATCGACCACCACGTCACCAACACGCGTTTCGGCACCTTGCAATACATTGATACCAACGCGTGCTCAACAACGGAAATCATTCACCGGCTTATTCGGCAATTGGGAATTCCCCTGGAAAAATCCATGGCAACCGCTATCTATACTGGAATTCTAACGGATACCGGCTCTTTCCGGTTCGCCAACACCAACCGGTCATCTTTTGCCATCAGCGAAAAAATGATCGCCCTCGGTGTGGATCCCCATTGGGTGGCCCGGCATGTTTACGGAACGTATTCCCTGGGAAGGATCAAGTTGCTCAACCTGGCTATCGATTCCATTGAGATTTCCCAAAACGGCCGTCTCTCTTTAATGACGCTGACACAGGACATGCTGAAAAAAACTGCAACGCAGCCGGAAGATATCGATGGTTTTATCAATTATGCCAAACGGATTGAAGATGTAAAAGTAGCCGCTTTGATTCAGGAATTGCAAAATGGAAACCGCCGGGCCGGGAGCGAAAAATCCTTCCACGTCAGTCTGCGCTCGGATGGAAATACTGATGTGGCGGAAATTGCCAGTGCATTCGGGGGCGGCGGGCATTACAGTGCGGCAGGGTTCAACATCGATACCACGCTCTCCAAGTTAAAGGACACCATTCACCATCTGGCGGAAAAACTGTAAACCGGAGCGGTTTTTGGTATGTTGATGGAATCGGATGGCATTCTTGTTGTCGATAAACCGCTTGGAATTTCGTCGGCCGGTGTCGTGGGGCAGATAAAAAGAATAACCGGCGCCCGCAAGGTTGGTCATACGGGCACTCTGGACCCTTTTGCGACCGGTGTCCTGGTTTGTTGTCTTAATAAAGCAACCAGGCTTTCACGATTCTTTTTAAAAGCCACCAAGAAGTACGAAGCTGTCCTGCAGTTGGGAATTGAAACCGACACACAGGATGCCACTGGAGAAATCGTTACGGAAATAGACAGCAGTCAGCTCTGCGCCGATCCGGGGCTGCACCGGCACGCCATTGAACGTGCTGCAAAACGTTTTGAGGGCCGGATTGAACAGGTGCCGCCGGCGTTCTCGGCCCTCAAACATAAAGGGGTCCCCCTGTACCGACTTGCCCGCAAAGGAACCCCGGTGACAAAACCGGCCCGAAGCGTCTTTGTGTCTTCTCTGGAAATACGAGATGTTTCTTTACCGGATATTCGTTTATCGGTATCCTGTTCCAGCGGTACGTATATCCGGACTCTCTGTACAGATATCGGCCGGGAGCTTGGCTGCGGCGGTCATTTGAAGACGCTGCGACGAACGGAAAGTTGTGGTTTTTCAATCAGCGAAGCATCGTCCATTGCTTCCGTTCAATTGGCTGCAGACAGGGAAACCCTGGCAGAACTGCTGATTCCCATGGTGGACGCGTTACGGGGTATGCCGGAAATCATCGTGGATGAGGATCTGGCGCGGCGTGTCGATGACGGCATTGTTCTATCTGTTGATGAACTGTCCGTTCTCCCCGAAACCTTGGCAACAGGGTCATTAACAAAGGTAGTCGATAAGGATCGCCGTTTACTGGCGGTTGTCGAACCGGATATAAACGGCAACTGGTATAATTATTGTTGTGTTTTTCCGAAATACAAAGGATAAACAGGAGATTGAATTGTAATTGAATACTAAGGAGGCAACAGAAAGTGGTTTTTCCAAGCGAAGACAAACAAAAATTGATTCAACAATATAAGCAGCACGACAGCGATACCGGCTCTCCGGAAGTTCAGATTGGACTTCTTTCCCATAGGATTACCTATCTTACGGAACACCTGAAGAAGCACACAAAGGACCATCACTCCAGAAGGGGCCTGCTAATCCTGGTGGGGAGACGGCGTCGGTTGTTAAACTATGTAAAAAACAAAGATATCCAGAGATATCGCACCATTCTCGAAACGATGGGGCTGAAAAAATAGTCCCTTCTGTTCCCGGCAACGGCAACCGCCCGCTACGATTATATGAAATGGGTGCCGGTATGAAATCCCACGGTAATATGAGGGGGATTGCCCCCTACCTGGTTGAATGGTTCATTATTCGGTTGCCTTTCTGCGGCCTCTTAAACATGGGTTTGGAGCTCGCGTAGGTTAGGAGAAATTATGCAAAAGACAGTCAGCGCCGACATCGGCGGAAAATTACTCAGTATTCAGACCGGAAAAGTCGCCAAACAGGCGTCCGGGTCGGTAGTTGTACAGCACGGCGAGACGGTTGTGCTGGTAACAGTCGTCTCGGCTTATGATCTGCGGGACACAGATTTTCTTCCGCTAACGGTTGAATATCAGGAAAAAATTTATGCTGCAGGGCGAATCCCCGGCAACTATTTCAGGAGGGAAATCGGGCGCCCCAGTGAGAAAGAAACACTCACTGCCCGTCTCATCGACCGGCCGATCCGCCCCTTGTTCCCCAAGGAATATCGAAGTGAAATCCAGGTTATCGCTACGGTCCTTTCCATGGACCACGAAAACGATCCCGACATGCTGGCCATGGTAGGCGCTTCAGCAGCTCTGGAAATTTCGGACATACCCTTTGCCGGACCGATTGCCGGCCTTCGGGTGGCACGAGTTGACGGACGTTTAATCGCCAATCCCACAATCGCTGAGTGCCGGACTAGTGATATCAATATCATTGTCGCCGGTTCAAAAACCGGAGTTGTCATGGTAGAGGGAGGAGCAGATCGTGTCAGCGAAACCGACATGCTGGAAGCAATCTTTTTCGGCCATCAGCAAATGCAGCCGCTCATCGATATCCAGTTGGAATTGAAGGAAACCGTAGGAAAACCCAAAAGAGCGTTTACCCCTCCGGAAAAGGACAGCGACCTGGTGGCAAAACTGGAGGCGGAAGTGTCGGAACGTATCCGGGCGGCCGTAACCATCCCGGACAAGATTCAGCGCAACACGGCGACCCGGGAACTGAAAGCCGCTATTTTTGAAGAACTCGGGGATTCGTTCGCCGACCGCAGGAAGGAAGTCTACAGCCTTCTGGGAGATTTGCAAAAAAAAATATGCCGGGACCTCATCCTGAAGGATGGTCGCCGTATCGACAACCGCAAATTCGATGAAATCCGCCCCATTACCTGTGAAGTTGGAATATTGCCGAGACCGCACGGAAGCGCCTTGTTTACAAGAGGGGAAACCCAGGTGCTGGGTGTACTCACGCTGGGATCCGGACAGGATGAACAGCGGGTGGAGACCCTGAACGGAGAAGAATTCCGGCCGTTTATGCTGCATTACAATTTTCCGCCGTTTTCAGTGGGCGAAGTCAAACGAGTCGGGTCACCCAGCCGGCGGGATATCGGCCATGGCGGTCTTTCCACACGCGCCATTGAACCGATCCTTCCAGACAAGGAAGACTTTGATTATACCATCCGGCTGGTCTCCGAAGTGCTTGAATCCAACGGTTCTTCCTCTATGGGAACCGTCTGTTCGGGTGTAATGGCTTTGATGGACGGCGGTGTCCCCATTAAAGAACCGGTATCCGGAATCGCCATGGGGCTGGTCAAAGATAAAGACCAGGTCGTGATCCTTTCCGATATTCTGGGGGATGAAGATCACACCGGAGACATGGACTTCAAGGTCACCGGAACGCAGAACGGCATTACAGCCCTGCAGATGGATATCAAAATTCACGAACTGTCCCGCGATATCATGGAAAAGGCCTTGGAACAGGCCAAAGCAGGCAGACTCCATATCCTCGGAAAAATGCTGGAAGCCATCGAAAACCCGCGGGAAAAAATTTCACCCTATGCCCCTGCCATCATTATCATCAAGATCAACCCGGATAAAATCCGGGATATCATCGGCCCGGGCGGTAAGATTATTCGCGCCATGCAGGCTGAAACGAACACCCGGATCGAGGTTGACGATTCCGGTACGGTAAAAATTGCCGCCCTCACCAAAGAGGAGGGGGAAGCAGCCACCAACCGCATCAATGACATCGTCCGGGAACCCGAAATTGGGGCTATTTACGAAGGCACTGTTGTCAAGATTATGGACTTCGGAGCTTTTGTTCAGATTATTCCGGGCACTGACGGCCTGTGCCATATTTCGCAGCTGTCTTCCCAACGGGTAACCAAGGTTACGGATGTTGTCAAAGAAGGCGATACCCTGCGGGTTAAGGTACTGGAAATTTCCAGGGACGGAAAAATACGTCTGAGTCACAAAGCCGTCTTGGAAGAGGGAAATGGACCCGAAAACGGATAAAACAGTCCTGAAAAATGGCGTTCGTGTCGTCAGCCGCAAAATACCTCACAGCAGAAGCGTTTCCATGGGGGTGTGGGTAAACGTAGGGTCCAGGGATGAAACCCCGGACCAGTGCGGTCTTTCCCATTTCATTGAGCATATGATTTTCAAGGGTACTGAGAGGCGTACAGCTTTTCAGATCGCCAAGGAATTCGATGCCATTGGGGGTCAGACCAACGCGTTTACCACCATGGAAGCGACCTGTTATCATGCCAGGGTACTGGACAGTCACCTGGAAAAAATGTTCGATATCCTGTCGGATATCTTTTTGAATTCCAGCTTTAAGGCAGAGGAGGTGGAACGGGAACGCCAGGTTATTTCCCAGGAAATCAACATGCTGGAAGACAATCCGGATGAATACGTGCATCATCTGGCATCCTGCGGCTACTGGAAAGACAACCCTCTCGGAAGATCCATTCTGGGCACCCCGGAAAATATTCAACGCTTCACAGCTGAGTCGATCCGGGATTTTTTCCAGCACTTTTACCAACCGGAAAGGATTGTTGTTTCCCTGGCAGGCAATGTGGATCACCAGCGCCTGGTGGATCTGGTCAGTCCTGGGTTTGACGCCATTACGTCTGGAAATGATTTCCCCGTCCGCGTTGCACCAGAACGTCATCCCGGCGTTTCGGTGGTTCAGCGCAAACTGGAGCAGGCCCATCTGTGCTTGGCCGGCTGGGGGATTTCCGTAACGGACCAGCGCCGGTTTGCCCTTTCGTTGACCAACACCATTATCGGTGGGAATATGAGTTCCCGCCTGTTCCAGGAAATCCGGGAGAAACGGGGGCTGGCATACTCCGTGTATTCATTTGTATCCTCTTACGTCGATACCGGGATGTTCGGCGTCTACGCAGGCGTCGATCCAAACAATGTCCTGCGCACGTCCGAATTGATTCTGGAAACGTTCGAACACCTGGGCCACCAAAAAGTCAGTGACGACGAGCTTAGGGATGCAAAGGAATTCACCAAAGGGAGCCTGCTGCTGGCATCTGAAAGTATCGACAACCAGATGGTTCGGTTGGCTCAGAATGAAATCCATTTCGGAGAATTCATCCCGTTGGAAAAGGTCGTTGAAAAAATCGAATCTGTTTCAAGCGATGATATCACGGAACTGGCCGAGTTGCTGGCCGACAGGCAGGCCATGTCACTTACACTTCTGGGACCGGCTTCCGATTCGAAAATGTTGGACAATCTCATTTCCGGATAGCGCGTGCTGGTTTTTTTTACAAAAAAGAAACCCTAATGGCAGCTTCACTGATTGTTAAATTCTCAAGATTACACCCCGAAAGGGACGCTGACATTCCCCTGCCCTGTTATATGACCCCACACGCCGCCGGAATGGATATCTGTGCCGCCGTACAAAGCGATCTGCCTTTGCTTCCCGGCAGGATCGTTCTCGTTCCGACAGGCTTCGCCGCCGCTGTTCCGGAGGGGTATGAAGCCCAGATCCGACCCCGGAGCGGTCTGGCCATAAAACACGGCATCGGCCTGATCAACTCACCGGGCACTATCGATGCCGATTACCGGGGAGAAATCAGGATTGCGGTAATCAACCTCAGCGACAAGCGTTTCACCATATCCCGGGGAGACCGGATCGCACAGTTGGTGATCAACCGGGTGGTGACCGCCCAACTCGAACTTGCCGAAACCCTGGACGTAACTGTCCGCAACACAGGGGGGTTCGGCCATACCGGCGTATAGCACTACGTATGTTACAGCCACCTCTTTCTTCTTTGTCTAAAGCCCCTCAAGCCTGCCGACTTTCGGTATGTATCCTGGCCAGCGGCAGCCGCGGGAATTCAATTTATATCTCGAACGGCAGCACTTCGGTTCTGGTGGATGCCGGATTGTCCGGAAAAGAAATCGAACGCCGTCTGGCATCACAGGGTCTCTCGCCGGAATCACTGGATGCCATACTGGTAACCCATGAGCATTCCGATCATGTTTCCGGCGTCGGCATCCTGGCCCGGCGATACGACCTGCCGGTACATATCAACCTCGCCACCTTGAAAGCCAGCACCGCCCTCGGGCGAATCGACAAGCTCAGAAACTTTTCCTGTGGTCACCCGTTCAGGGTCAATGATCTTGAGATTCATCCGTTTTCTATCTCTCACGACGCCAGCGACCCTGCGGGATTCACCATCCAAAGCAATGGGTGCAAGATCGGAATCGCCACCGATCTGGGAATTGCCACCGCCATGGTTAAAACACACCTCTCCGGCAGTTCACTCCTGATCCTGGAGGCCAACCACGATCTGGAAATGCTGGAAACCGGACCGTATCCATGGCCCCTGAAGCAACGCATCCGCAGTCGGTCAGGCCATCTCTCTAACGATGATTCCGCAACACTCCTGCGGGAACTTGTCCACGACGGCCTGCAGCACATCATTCTGGCCCACCTCAGCGAACAAAACAACCTTCCTCATCTGGCAAAAACCACGGTATTGGAAGCCCTGCCGTCCTGCTGCGCATCCATTTTGGTCGCCTCCCAGTCCGAAAGCAGTAAAATCTTTTATCTCTCATAATAAAACGGATCTATAACCCAAAAGAAGGTTTACCTATGTACGAGTGTTTTAATTCCATGTGTTTTTGGAGTGTTGGAGTAATGGGAAGAATATTTTAAACAATACTCCATTACTCCGAAATCATTAAGCATTGAAAAGGCGATTACCTGAATGCCCTTTTTATTGGTTATCGTTCCGTAATTAAATATGGATCCCCAATACATGGAACAAAAAATTTTCAGCCTACCTTCTGC
>CAZKYZ010000151.1:0-8439 GCA_964557055.1 uncultured Desulfobacterales bacterium | reverse complement strand
TCGAGCCTCCCGCGCAGGGTGAGGCGGACCGCGAATTCTTTGGCAATTTTTTCCTTTCGAATCCCGTTCATAACCAGGGCGATTCCCCCGCAGAGCATTTTTTCCGTTTTTTCAACGTCATAATCATAAAGGGTTTTATTTTCTCCTGCGGTCTCTTTCATTTGATTCACGAAATTGAAAACCGAGTCAATAGTGTTGCTGCCATACTCCCGGGCGTCGCTATCGGGTATACCCCACTTACCGACCAGAATGGCCGCGGTTTCGATAACCGTTTTTAGGTTTGCCAGAGATGCCCGGAACTCTTCGGGTGAAGCCATGGCAAGGGTAACCCTATAGTTTATCAGCACATCCCGAAATTTCTGTCGGTAGTAATATTGGATAAACGTACCGGCGAATAGAATACAGATTAAAATAGTGATCCCCAGGAAAAGTGTTTTGTGGTTGGATAGCCATTTCGAGAATCCCGGCGAGGGTGCTTTTTGTTCGTTCAAGCGCTGGATGGAGGCTGAAATCGGCGCAATTTCAAGGGATTTATTTTTTTTTTCAGCTGTTTGTCGGGCCAGTTTGGTAAACAAAACACCGCATTTAGTACATTCGGTTCCCTGTTTCTGCGGGTGGCCGCATTTGGGGCATTGAAAACCGCGGTCTTTTTGAACAGTTGTTTCGGATGGTTCCGGGACCGATGGTTTGTTGGCGAAAAGCACCTGATAGATGCGACCTTTTTTTTCCAGGTCCAAGGTAATGTGGGCGATGGCTTCTTTTTCGGAAAGGCCCTTTTTCCGGAGTTTTTCCAGCAGCCCAGCCACCATTTTGCGGGCTTTTGCGGGACCGTACCCGTGAAGTTGTAAAAAAGATGCGATGCGTTCTTGATCCATACTGTAACCTCTCAACGCAAGCCGGCAGGCCTATTTTTTGGGGCCATACTTTTCCAGGTAGCGGCGGGCTTCCCGGCTGCCGAGTTCTTCTGCCCGGATAAAATTTTCAATGGCCATCGTTTTTTCACCGGACTGCAGCAGCACCCTTCCGCGGGCGTAGTAGTAGCGGCCGTCCGTCTGTATCAACAAGGCCTGGTCGATGCTGTCCAGGGCTTTTTGGTATTGACCGGTTTCTCCATAGGACACCCCCAGCAGATATAGATAATCAGCATTGTCCGTGTCCCGGTCCAGGGCCTTTTTATACTGCGATATGGCCGCGCGATCGTTTCCATATACAGACGATAGGGAGCCCTTTTTAAACCAGTATTCCGCACTGTCGGATTCTTCCTGTTTTGCCGATTCTTTCGCGGCCATCGGTTTTTGAGATACCGGCCCGGTGGCCGTGCGCTCTTTTGAAGGGCCAGCAGGCGGCGTTCCGGCCACAGCCGCAGTTTCCTGCGAAGGGGTCATTTTTTGAAAAAGAGCAAACAGTTTTTTAAGGTCGTCTGTTTTCATGGCGGCTGTCACATGGGCTTTGCCCCTGGCCATATCAATCCGGTAGACGGCTTTGCCTGCGGGCATGTTCAGGTCGGAAACAAGCTCCAGTTCCGGCGATATATGCCGGAGGCTTTCTACATAGTCGGCCAGATCCACGTCGGCTGTCATCAGGGGGCCGGGCGCCGGTTCTGCCTCAAAGGATCCGCAAAAGTCGATCAGTTTTTTGAGATTTTTTTCATCCGGAGCGGACAGGAAGTAATTGTCTACCGTTGTCAATAGTTGAGCGTAGATAAACGGTTTTGGCTCCGGTGCTGCTTTGACGGACCCCGGGGGGCTTCCCTTGGCCACAAAGCGGGTTGTCAAACGGTACACTTTACGCCCGTTGATTTCGCGGGAAGCGGTTTGTTCGTAAACCGGCAGGCCCTTGTATTTCATCTCTTCCGGGACTTTCTCTCCGGATGTGATCAGCCATGGTAGATACACCGACTCAATGAAGCTACCTTCTGTGTCGCTTTCTTTCAACACGCTGACGAATTCGACCAGAGGACCATTGTCTTCCATAGAGATTCCCCCGGCCATTTCCCCGGTCATCCTGTCTGCAATGGTGACAGCCCCGGCAAAATCGATCCCCGTTTTTTCATACATCTTTCCGAAAGAAGCCGAGACCAGTGTCAAAAGGGCTTTCATATCAAAACCACGGGACCGAAAAATCATCGGATATTCGGGTTGGTAAGCATTGAGGTGTGCAATTCTGCTCTCCTGGGAAAAGAGCTGGAACATGTCGGTACCCGCAAAGGCCTCGACATCCAGGCTGGTTTCAATATTTTCCGGATTGAAGTTGATACCGAGCGACAGGTAGTCAACCTGATGGGCCACAGCGATTATGTTTGCCATTACTTCGCGGGATTCTTCTGTAGTCAACGGTACGGCAGCCGCCTGGCCTTTGGCGGATGTTGATGTTCCGACAGCCGTAAGGAATTCATTAATGGCGGTATGTTCTCGATCGATCATTTGGCGAAGAGGGACTTCAAGGGAAACGGCTGTTTCGGATCCGGCTTGCATGCTGGTGATGAGCGCTGCTTCAACCGTACCGATGTCTTCCGGAACCGGTCCCGGCGGAATCGTAAATAGGTAGTAGTCCGGTCCTGGATGAGCGGTGACCATTTTTCGGAATTCTTCTTTCAGGGCGGTAAACGGGATCAGTACCGTCACCTTTAGCGGCGCATTTTCCTGGAAAGTAATACCGGCGACGATGGGGCGGTTGTCGTCGATCCAATCCGTTCCCTGCAGGATCCCACGGGCAACAGCTGTGGGTGAAACACCAGAGGGTTTTTCCGGTACAGCGGTCATTTTGTCGATGAGGGTAAGAGTTCTTTCGATATTGTGGAGTTTTACCACCATATCGAACGGATTCTCAGAAAGACCTGTCTGGGCCGTTAACGGCAAAGCCGCAGTAAAGACAATAAGGATAATAGCAGAAAACAGCCACATGGAAAAAGAACAGGTCTTCATCTGGCTCTCCTATACTTACAATGGCGCCCAGGCGTGAAACAAAGGGTAGCGCCTCAGGCTTTCATAAAGAACAATCCCAACCGTTGTGGAGAGGTTAAGACTTCTAATCTTTGCGGAAATCGGGATATGATAGGTTGATTCACGGTATTCTGTCAAGATGGTCTCCGGCAACCCCCGGGTTTCCGACCCAAAAACAAGAAAGAGCCGATGCGGTTGCGGCATTTCCAAGTATGCGTGACGCCCAAATTTGGAAAAAACCAGAAGTTCGTTATGCTGCGGGGATTCCGTCTGGCGGAATTGATCGAAGCTATGCCAGACAGCCAGATCCACATCATGCCAGTAGTCGAGACCGGCCCGCTTTAGATATTTATCCTCCAGGGAAAAACCCAGGGGATGAACCAGGTGCAGGCGTGCCCCGGCTGCCAGACAGGTGCGCCCGATATTGCCCGTGTTCCAGTGAATCTCCGGTGAAACAAGAACAACATGGCGTTCCGGTTGACGTGCTGATGTTGTACCATGGGAAGCCATGGCGAAGGACATATCACATAATCAATGAACCCGAAACGGGAACCTGCAGGCAAGCCTCATTGGAGAGACTCTTTTTTCTTCGGTCTTCGCTGTGCTGCGCCCAGTAAATCGGGAAAGCCGAGAAACGTCTGGGTCATGAGACTTCAGGCGGTTGACATTTGACCTGGAAACCATTATAATCCTTTTGCTTTAAATCAGATCGGTGTAATGGTGATGTCGCCTTTAGACGGATAGATACCCGCAATTCTCATTTGGCGTCATTTTCCCCGTGGCCAGGAACGTTCGCGGTCTTCCCAACAGCGTCCAAACACAACTTATAACCGGGCATTCTGTATTCGGCCCACCTGAGTGGCCTTTTTCCATTCTGGTGTACGTCGGCGCCGGAGCCACCGTGCGGGTGGGAGTATCGCAATGGTCAAATCAACGGAGAAGGTGTCATTGGTGGCATCAGAAAAAAAAGGTAAGACCGGTGTGTTGGTGCCGGAAAAACTGTTTTATGAAATGCTGGAATTGCTCAAACAGCCCCGCTCCCTTAATCCTGCAGAGGGCAATTGTGTTCTGCACATAGAAAAACGCAACCATGTTTTGGGACGGCTCCTTCAGATCCGCAGAAAAATCGTTATGGAACCGAGAAAGCGGCCCAGAACCCGTAAAGACCTGCTTTTTTAACCTTACTGCCGCGGCCCACCATTCCCGTGACAAGCTCGCATAGGATATAGCGCGCCGCAAAAAAATGCATTCAATTCTTCACCCCAGACAATTCGTCGGCAGTTCCACCGATTTTTGCGGAGATAAGTTGCCGGATCATTTCAGAAGTGTCTTCGACCGACAAAGTCTCGAAATCCTGAACCGCAATTTCCGGTAAAACCTCTATGGTAATCGGGTGTTTCCCGTGGAAGTTGAGGCTGTATTTGGGCAGGGCCTCGCGGGTACCCGTAATGACGACCGGCAGAATAGGGACCCTCATTTTGTGTGCCAGGAGGAAGGCGCCCGGCTTGAAGGGTTTTAGCTGCCCGGTGTACGAACGGGTGCCTTCCGGAAACATGAAAATCGAGTTTCCGGCAGCAATTGTCTTTTCACACTTGGACAGCATTTTTTTGATACTTTGCCGGTCCCCCCGGACCAGGGGGATATAGCGGTTTAACACCATATTCCAACCGATAAAGGGCAACCGGAAAACCTCTGTTTTAGATACCCACTTAAACGGAAAGAAAAGGCGGAAGGCAACCAAAATATCGAGTTGCGACTGGTGGTTGGAAACCACAACGTAGGTGGTTTTTGGGCGGATGTTCAATCTTCCCCGGGTGGCCAGCGACCATCCCGGCATAATCCAGATATACAGACAGGCCCAAAAAGAAGTGAAATAATGCAGCAGAACCAGGCGCCTGTCGAAAAAGAAAGTGAAAAGCCAGATTCCCACAGCGACAGCAAACAAAACGGCGCTGCTGGTTACCAGAAATGTGAGAAACAGGGTAGAGATGATACGGTTGATCACAGCTGGTTTTCCGTCTGCCCTCCCGGGTTCGGGAGGAATACGTGCGCGCAGGCGAGGCGCTTGTAAAGAATATTGTTACAGGTCGTAAAGAGTGTCATCACGGTTTGGTGCTTGAACAGATCCCCGGGATGTGCCCCCTCGTTTTGAAGGGAAAAGAAAAGGCTCTTCGGATTCAAGTGCCGGGCCCAGTTCCGCTTCTATGGCATCCGGGTCTCCCCCCTTTTCCAGGCGAGCCAGCGCTTCTTCCATCCCGCCGCCGAGTTTCGTGCCGGTCATATCTGTCAGTTTGCGCATCAGGTCCGCTGCCTGGCGCGGGTCTTTCTCATCGATTTTTTCGGCCTGATTCCCGAGAACCGCCAATGCCTTCTCCATTTTGGCTTCATCGAACCCGGCATCGTCAAAAGCGCCTGACTCCGGAGTCCGCCCGGAAATGGAAAACAGGGAAACCTGGCGGGACAACTTGCCATTCGGGCATTTGGGGCAAGACGGCACTTTTTTGGTATTGATGGCTTTTGAAAAAAAACTGTAAACAGTGTTACAGTGGCTGCAATAAAATTCATATATCGGCATAACAGCAAACGATCTCCAGCTTACCCGGGGAGGCATTCTATTCAGGGTCGACCGGTGTTGATGGTTTCCCGCAGAACCGAAAGAAAGATCCGGCAGGAACGCTAACAGCCCCGGTCCGATTCAGCCGGTGTCCCGGTATCTTTTCTGAATGGAACGCATCATGTCCAGGCAGGAAAAGAAAATGGTCACCAGTTCCGGATCAAATTGCGTTCCGGCCCCCTGCTCAATGGTCGACAATACTTTGGCTTCATCCCAGGCTTCTTTATAGATCCTGACGGAAGAAAGGGCGTCGTAAACATCAGCAAGGGCGACAATGCGGCCAAAGAGGGGTGTCTCTTTTCCATTCTTGCCCCTGGCGTCGCCGTTGGGGGTCATGTACCCTGGAACCGGTTTTTCGGAAAGCATATCCACATGGCCGGGATAACCGTTTCCGTTCCACCACTCGTGGTGGTTGAGAGCAATCTGCTTAGCGGCCTCATCAAACTCGGAATTGCAGTCACGAAAAAGTTGTGCCCCGAGAATGGCATGGCGCTTCATGGTTTTGTATTCATCGTCATTGAACGGCCCCGGTTTTTTTAAAATAAGATCCGTTATGGCGACCTTCCCAACATCATGGAGCATGGACGCCATCCGCAGGATGTCTCGGTTACTATCGATTTCCCGCTGCGGTTTGCCGTGCCGGATCGCCCAGCGTTCATAAAGTTCAACAGCGTATCCACCAACCCGGTTAACATGTGCACCGGTTTCTTTGGGATCCCTCATTTCCGCCATTTTGATCATTCGCAGCAGAATCGATCGGCTCATCTGGGCGCGCTCCAAGGCTACGGCGGCGATACTGGCAAACGGGACCATCATTTTTTCATCGACGTTCGAAAAGGGGATTACCACACCCCTTTCGTCCTGAGCATTGATGATCTGCAGGATTCCCAGCACGTCCCCGCGTATGTTTTTCAGGGGCAGCGTCAGTATGGATTCTGTTTTATAGCGGGAAGCTTCGTCGAATTGCTTACTGAATCGGTATGGCTTCGTGGGTTCCAGGTCGTATACATTCGGGATATTCAAGGATTCGGCTGTCAGGGCGACATAACCGGCAATGCTTTTTTCATCAATGGGAATGGTGAAGGTGGAGTAAATCAGCTTTTCCCCTTCGGCAAGGCGTTTCTGAAGGGTCTTATTCTGGGTGTAATTGAAATGGAGCTGGTTACCGTCGCGAATGTAGATGGAGCCGGCATCGGCATTGACGAACTGACGGGCCTCTGTGAGCACCCGCTCCATCAGTATATCCAGATCGTGGGTCTGGTTCAGGTCGATACCGAGTCTGGTTAAGGTTTCCAGTTTTTCTTTTTCGCTTAACATGGCAGCACCTGGCGTCAGCGCAATGGCAAAAATGGGAAGTGGAAAACCAACCCGGATGCCAAGTGCCGGCAATGGGGAGGGGCCGATTTAATCCGAAGACAATTAACAAGCATACTTAGATATACTATATTGTTGGAAAAGTCTCAATATGAAATTCAATGCCTTCCGGCAATGCCGGATGAGGTACCACCCATCAAAATCGATTTTTGCGGTTTCGCAATTCCGCAAAAACTGCTTTTTCATCTGCGTTTGGCATCTGTAAGGCATTTTTTACTGCCGGGTCGTCCGCCAGTAGAAAGATGTTTGCGGATCGT
Organism: uncultured Desulfobacterales bacterium; assembly: GCA_964557055.1. Taxonomy (GTDB): domain Bacteria; phylum Desulfobacterota; class Desulfobacteria; order Desulfobacterales; family CAZKYZ01; genus CAZKYZ01. Next base: position 1,252 of record CAZKYZ010000151.1, on the reverse strand, counting down.
TCCTGTTTGATGGTCGATGGAAGGATCGGCCGGTCGAGATCAAGGGACTCCATGGCTTTCCGATAACATTTTTCCATTTCCGGATGATCCGGCAGGATGGCGGTTGCAAAGCGGTAGTTTTCGAGGGTGTATTCGTGACCGCAATATACTAGGGTTTCCGCAGGCAGGTTCGCCAGCGTTTTCAAAGACCGGAGCAGTTCGGCGGTCGTGCCTTCAAAAACCCGTCCGCAGCCGCCTGAAAAAAGGGTGTCTCCGCAGAACAAAGCTCCTGAAGCCATATTATCAATGCCGGTGACATAGAAAGAGATATCGCAGCAGGTATGACCGCTGGTAGACAGGGTTTTGACGGAAAGGTGCCCGAACCGAAACGTTTCCCCGCCGCTGAGTCTGTGGTCGATATCCGGTACGCGATCATCATCCGGCCCGAAGACGCGGCACCCGGTAGCCTGCTTCAAAGCTTGGTTGCCGCCGGTATGATCGTAATGGTGATGGGTGTTCAGGATGGCAGCCAGCCGCATCCCTTGAGAATGCAGTTCCCGAAGAACCTGTTCAGAATCGCCGGGGTCGATCACAACAGCGTGGTTTTCTGTGGAAATAAGGTAAATATAATTGTCTTGCAATGCCGGAATAGTGGCTATAGGTGTTGCGGATGTACCCATGATCATTTCTCCTTTCGTCTGAAAGGGAGGGCGGAGCCGTCGAAAAACAGCCGCTTTTTTTTAAGCTGCCGGCCAAATGGCAACGCTGCAATTGGGTACCACGAAAGCAGACCGGATTCAAGGGACGGGAACCGGAAATACCGGACAGAACCAAATCGGTTTCGGCAAGGTTGACATTGATTTCCGGTGATATTATATTCAATACCTTATTATCCACGATTAGAAAGGAAACTCACATTATGGCGGAAGGTATTTTTGACGTTGATGACAGCAGCTTCGAGGAATCGGTTTTACAGTCCGAAAAGCCGGTACTGGTCGATTTCTGGGCGCCCTGGTGCGGGCCCTGCAAGGCCATTGGGCCGATTATTGAAGAGCTCGCGAAAGAATTTGGAGATCGCATTACATTTGCCAAGTGTAATGTTGACGACAACCCGGTTACGCCTGGAAAATACGGCATCCGGGCGATCCCGACACTGATCCTTTTCAAAGGAGGTGATGTGGTGGACCAGATTACCGGTATGGTGGCACGATCAAAACTGGAGGACACCATTAACGCTGTTTTGTTGATTATCACCGAAGAGGCCCCGGCAGGA
>CAZKYZ010000150.1:0-8485 GCA_964557055.1 uncultured Desulfobacterales bacterium | reverse complement strand
CGCAACGATAACCGGCAATTCACTTCCAGAAGCGTTGAGCGGTGAGGTTAAATCGGTCGGACGAGTAATCGATCCATCTTCACGGACCGCTGATGTGGTCATCCGGTTGCACGATCCGAAAACAGCCGCCCGACTGATCAACATGGAGGTAGACGTTTCTATTGAATACTAATCCAGCTCAATTCCGCCAAAAAACAAACCCCTTCTTTAAAGACCGATGAGCGTATCCCTGTCCTGGAAAAACATCGTTCAAAACAAAAAACGAACACTGGCGGCAGTGAGCGGTATCAGTTTTTCCATACTGTTGGTTTTTATGCAGCTGGGCTTCCTGCAGGGAGCCAAAACAGCTGCAGCAGCACTGTTCAACTGTTTTGACTATGACGTGGGCATTGTCTCCGCCAAATATAAATTTATGGGGGCGCCGGACAAATTCGACCGGATGCGCATAACCCAGGCGCTGACCGTGCCGGAAGTACAAAAATGGGCCAACCTCAACATTACCCGGGGGGAATGGACAGACCCGCAAACCGAAATCACCACACAAATGCTGATATTTGGTTTTCCAACGGACCGGGACTTTGTTGCCGAACCAAGGATGAAAGCGGGCCTCGACAGCATCCGAAAAAGAAATACGGTCATGGTCGATCTGTACTCTCACGGTGATTTCGGCGACCTTTCTGTGGGTCGAGAAGTGGAGGTCAATCAAAAAAAGGTTACCATTGCAGACCAGTTCAAACTCGGTGTCAGCCTCTTCGCAGACGGCTGTATTATCGTAAACAACGATAACTTTTACCGCCTTGCCCCAGTCAACTCCCGTGAGATCAACTACGGTTTTCTGCACCTCGAAAGGGGTGCCGACCCCATGACCGTCAAACAACGATTGCAGCAGATCCTCCCGGATGATGTTCTAGTATTTACCAAAAAAGAAATGATCCGGCAGGAACAGGATTATTTCATAGCCATAAAACCGGTCGGGATTATTTTTGAGGTAGGCGTAATCGTCGCATTTGTGGTTGGCGTGGTCATTCTCTTTCAGGTTCTCAATACCGACATTTCATCCAGGCTGGATGAATTCGCCACCCTCAAGGCCATGGGTTTCAGCAACTTCTTTATTTACGGTGTCGGTGTCAAACAGGCCCTGCTCTATGCCTTGATGAGCTATTTCCCATCCCTTCTGTTGGCATCACTGGTATATAAAATCGTCCATTACCTGTCCCGCATGCCCATGGACATGACTTTTCTTCTGGCCCTTTTCGTTTTTGCCATGACGCTTTTGATGTGCGTGCTGTCCAGTATACTCGGCCTTCAGAAAATCCGCAAAACAGACCCGGCGGAGCTGTATTGATATGAATTTCACCGACGGCAGAGTGAACATCTCCATAGAAATGCTGATTCACAACAAGCGTCGGCTGAGTATTAGCCTTTGTGCCGTTGCTTTTACTGTGGTTATCATGTTCATGGAAATGGGCTTTTTCAACGGTATTAACGACAGCCAGGCCCTGCTAGCGACCCTTTTCAATGCGGACCTGGTCATGATGGACAACAAAAATATCCACCTGAACAAGTTTTCGAAAATGGACCGCTCCAGGCTGATGCAGGCGTTGGGAGTAGAAGGCGTAAAGGAAGCCATACCGGTATACAAAGGGAACGTGGGCTTGAAAAATCCGAATACCGGGCTGACCAAGATCGTATTTGTGCTGGCTTTCCCGCCGGAGTCAGGCGCCTTGAAGGTTGCCGGGCTCGAACAGGGCAAAGAGGCATTAAAAAAGCTGGGAACCATTCTGTTCGACCGCAAATCGCGGCGTATTTTCGGCGACATCAGACCCATGATGGATGTGGAAATCAACGACCGGAAATACCGGATCGGCGGCCTGTTTGACATGGGGCCGAATTTCAGCCTGGACGGCACGATTTTAATGTCCGATTCCACCTGGCTGGAAGGGAGATGGGCCTACGGAGCGGACCGGGTGGCCTACGGGTTGTTGCGAACGGCACCGGGAACAGATATTGCCGCCCTCAGACAGCTGTTGCTGGATCGGCTGCCCTCGGATATCCTGGTGATGACTCCGGAAGAATTGCGCCGACGGGAAGTCCTCCATACCATTCGGGCCGTCCCCCTGGGGTCTATTTTCGGGGTCGGCATGATTATTGGATTCGTCATCGGCATCATCATTTGCTACCAGATCCTCTATAATGAAATCACGGATCATCTGCCCCAATACGCCACCTTGCGGGCCATGGGCTTTTCCGACACCTTTCTACGGCGGGTGGTCATTCAGGAGGCCGTATGGCTGTCGGTTCTCGGGTTTGTTCCCGGCGTCGCCGTTTCCTATCTCATCTATGCGATCATTGAATACCGCACCGGCATCCTCATGTTTCTGACACCGGGACGAATCGCTTTGATACTTATTTTTACGATATCCATGTGCATCGTCGGGGGGCTGATCGCCGTGAAAAGGGTGATTTCAGCCGACCCGGCGGAGCTGTACTAAAACCGGTTTGTCCGGTAGACTTCCATTCGTCGGAAGGAAGCTATAGACCATGCCAACACAAAAGATTCAACCGAACGGTTTTGACCCATTGAAAACAACAGGATTTTTTTTACGCGACGACCTGGTTCCACCGGTCATTGACCTCAGCGGGATCAATTATGCTTTTGGTCAGGATGAAAGCCGCAAACAGGTTCTTTTCGACAACAAGCTAACCATATACCCCGGCGAAATTGTAATTCTTACCGGTCCATCCGGCTCCGGGAAAACAACCCTGCTCACCCTTATCGGCGCACTTCGGGCCGTTCAGGAGGGAAGCATGAAAATCCTGGGGCATGAGCTAAATGGCATGAATGCCGCCGGATTACAGGAGATCCGCACAAACATCGGCTTCATCTTCCAGGCGCACAACCTGTTCGATTCCCTGACGGCCTTTCAAACCCTTTCACTGGCCATGCAGCTGCACAACTACTCAAAGCAGGAATTCAAAACCAGGCCCGCCGAAATCCTGAATGAGCTGGGCCTGAAAAACCGGATGCAGTACAAACCGGAAAAGCTGTCCGGCGGCCAGCGCCAGCGGGTGGCCATCGGCAGAGCACTGATCAACCACCCCAAAATCATCCTGGCGGACGAACCTACCGCAGCGCTGGACAAGGACACCGGGCGCCAGATCGTCAATATTCTTAAAAAGCGGGCCACGGAAGAAAATTGCACCATTATGATTGTTACGCACGACAACCGTATTCTGGATGTCGCCGACAGAATCCTCAAGATGGTAGACGGATATATTGTATCCAATGTTGTGGTGGCCGATTCCATCGCCATTGGGGAATTTTTAAAGCGTTGTTCCATATTCAAGGATGTCACGACCACCGTCATGGCCGGCGTCGCCAACGAAATGCGGCTGGAAAAGTATGAACCCGGTGAAATGATCATCCGCGAGGGTGAAGAAGGGGACCGCTTTTATTTGGTTCGATCCGGAAATGTTGAAATCCTGAAGGAAAAAGCGGGCCGCCTGGAATCCATTGGGCGCCTGGCATCCGGTGACTTCTTTGGGGAGCTGGCCCTCCTGCGCCATGAACCGCGGGCGGCTAGCATCAAAGCTTTGGAAAAAGTTGAAATCTTTTCGCTGGCCAAGGACAAATTCGAAGAAGTCATCCAGTCGTCCGGAAGCTTTCAGGAACAGTTGAAAAAGCATTACTTCCATTAAAATATAAGTATCTGCCATGCAAACATTGATGATCAACCCGGAATCGCCGCTTTCGTATTGGACTTTTGATTGGTACTGCCGTTCAAGGGGACGTAAATTGATCTCGGCACCACTCGGCCTCATTACAGTAGCTGCCATGCTGCCGGAATCGTGGCCGATTCGTATCGTGGACCAGAATGTCCGCCAGGTAACGGAAAGCGATTGGAATTGGGCTGATGTGATCATGATCTCCGGCATGCTCATCCAGAAAGAGCGTATGCTTTCCTTGGTTCGGGAAGCCCGACGGAAGGGGAAAATCGTTGTTGCCGGGGGTCCGCTGCCGACGCTGGAACCCGAATCACTGATAGCGGCGGGCTGTCACATTGTTGTGCGTGGAGAAGCCGAAAACTGTATTCAACAGGTAATCAAGAGCCTGCAGGATGGTCGTTACAGCGGCATCATCGAAAACAAATCTTTTCCGGATCTGGCCTTATCGCCTGTCCCGCGTTACGACCTGCTGGACATTGAGGCATATGAAGCGATTCCCATGCAGACTTCAAGAGGGTGTCCGTTCGACTGCGAATTCTGCAGTGTCGTCAACCTCAATGGCCGCGGACAACGTTTTAAATCTGCCGGTCAGGTCCTTGCCGAATTGGAAGCCTTGCAACAGATCGGAATACATGGCACTGTCTTCATCAGCGACGACAACTTTTACGGAAACGTCAAACGGACAAAAGCACTATTGCAAACAATAATTCCCTGGATGGAAAAAAACGGGAAACCATTCGACTTCATCTCCCAGGTATCCGTCAATCTCGGCCAGGATCTTGAAACAATTGACCTCATGACAGCAGCCAACTTCTTTATGGTATTTATCGGTATCGAGTCCCCGCAGGAAGAAGTTCTCCTCCGTATGAACAAGAAGCAGAACACCTTCCAGCCGATGATAAATTCCGTAAGAAATATCACGCGCAACGGACTGTCGGTAATCGGCAGCTTTGTGATTGGGTCCGATGGGGAAAAAAGGGGGATCGCAAGGGATATCTGCCGGTTCGTGGAAGAGGCTGCCATCCCCATCGCCGAGATCAACCTTCTCCATGCGATGCCGGGCACCCGCCTGTGGACCCGCCTCGAAGCGGAAGGCCGGCTACTGCCGGAGCGATCCTCCGGGGGAAAATTGCAAAATGAACTGAATTACATACCGGACCGCCCGGAGCAGGAGATCCTGTCGGAATACCGGGAGATCATCTCCCACCTGTATACACCAAGCCGATTTTTCCAACGGGCATATAAACACACCCTCACACTCAGGCCCACGCGTCAAACACTATCGGAACGTTCTGGAAAACCAGCTTCATCAGCAATCCCCAAAAAAAAGTTGCCCCTACCTCTTCGCACTCGCCTAAAAGATATTCGTATTTTTATCTCCATCCTATGGATGCACGCAGTATTGGGCCCATGTCGGCGCCAGTTTGTCCGTCAACTCCTCGCCATCTGGCGCAAAAATCGTTCGCGGATGCACCGGTATCTCACCGCAGTCGCGTTTTTCGAGGATTACAGCAGAATAGCGCACTACATTTCCGGCGGAAAACATCCTCGTTGACGAATGAAAACAATCAAACGCCACCGAGTCCTGCTTTCCATTCTGTTCACCACGGGATGTATTGTTGTATTCGCACACTGGCCTGCCTTTACCTCCCCCTACATCGTCAATAACGACGTGCGTCAGCACTTATACTGGATGCAGCGTTTCAGCGATCCGGAGCTGTTTAACAATGATCTTTTGTCCGAATATGCCCAGCATTATGTACCCTGGGGTGTCCAGGCCATTTATGCTGCTGCGGCACCGTTTATCAACCCATTGACCTTTGGCAAAATCCTGACCGTGCTGCTGTTCGCTGCCAGCGCCGGATGGCTTTTCCTGCTGACAAAACGACTGAGCGATGAAACGACAGCTCTTTTGACGGTTTGTGTGTTCTGTTTTTTTGGTTTTTTCCTGGGGAGAATCTCGGGTGGGCTTTCCAGGGCATTCGTCTTTCCCATGATGCTGCTATATCTTCTCTTTCTCTCCCAGGGCCGGCTGTTGGGTGCCAGTGTTACCCTGATGCTACAGGCTGTGCTCAATCCGTACCTGTTTCTGATCTGTGCGACAACGCACATTCTTTTTTTGCTGCATCGTTTTTTTCCCGTTATCAACCCGTACCATCAAGGTCACTCTTTCGATAAAATCAACGCTGCCGTGCGGCCCATGAGGTTGTCTCGATTTATTGCCGTGCAGCTGCCGATAGCCGTTGGTGTCCTGCTGATGGCAACCAAGCACCTGTTTTTCTCAAACCCGCTGTTCGGAGAACTGGTCGGTCTGGCCGATATGGTGGGGCACCCGGAATACGGCAACCTGGGGCGCTATGAGATCCTCCCGGTACCATCTGTCTTTTTTGAACTGTTGCGGCCATGGGTTCTGAACCTCCCCGAAAACATTTTCGCTATCAGTGCTTACACCGTTGGCGTTCTTTTGATGCTGGCCATATGTATTGCGGGTATATCCCGCAGCACGTGGCAACTCCCATCCATACCGCTACCGCTGTTCGGTTACTTTCTTGGGGCTTCCATCCTGCTTCATTTCGCATCCAAACTAACACTGTTCTCCCTTTTTCTACCGCGCCGCTACATGGAATTTTCTTTCACCATTTTTTATTGCATTGTCATCGGTATTCTTTTCGGCTCAGCCGTAAAAGCACTCGGAATTAAAAAGTTTGTGCCACTTCTGGTGACGATTTTCATGTTGCTGGCTGTTGTCCGCCTGCAGGGCGTCGAACTGGACGATTACACGCGCCACCAGGCTGTCTACCGATTCCTGCAGCAGACGTCCAAAAGCAGTCTTGTTGCCGGTCATCCGGAATTGATGGACAATGTCGTCACCTTTTCCCAAAGAAAAGCCTACGTCACCTATGAACTTTCCCATCCATGGGCGAAACGGTATTGGGCCATCGTCAAATCCAGGACATTCTCTTTTTTCGATGCCTATTACGGAGAAGACCCCGAAACGGTTCGTGCATTCTGCCGGAAAAACGGCATCGATTTTCTTATTGTCCGCGAAGAAGACTTTCAGCAAAATCGCATTGACAGCGGCAAGGTCTATTTTGAGCCTTTCGGAAGCTATATCCGCCAGGCGGCGGTCGCGGGGAAAAAATTCTGCCTGCTGGATGAACATGAATTCCCGCCGGTTTTTCGCCGGGACGATATCCGCATCCTCTCCGTCACCGAAAAAAACAGTAAACCGTTTCTTTAACAACCACCCAAAGTCCCCTGAATACATCAGTATGCATCAAAGATACTTGCTTCCCGGCACCCGCGGGTTACCTCCAACTGCTGTATTCGATGAGATCAGATGGCTTCTATTCAATCGGGTTTGATTTTGACGCATTCAACGCATCCATGAGAATCTTTTCCGTGCTCATGACCATATCCGCCATGGAATGATACGCCAAAACCCTTTCGCGAGCCTTTTTTGCCATGGAATGCCTCAATGTGTCGTTTCCCAATATTGTTGTTAATGCTTCGGCCAGACCTTTAGCATCTCCCGGACCAATAAGCCGGCCCGTCTGGCCGTCATGGATAAGTTCTGGAATACCGCCGACACTTGTTGCCACAACGGGCAGTTCAGAGGACATAGCTTCAAGGATTGCATTTGGGGAGGCGTCCCTAAGTGGTGTCATCGCAAAAACCCACGATTTCCTCAAATAAGGGCGGTGGTCTACCTGCCCCGGAGCAAAGGTTACATGAGATTCTATGCCATATCGACTGACAAGGTTTTTCAACCTGGGTTTTAGGGGCCCATCCCCTACGAAGGCAATCTGCAAGAGAGGATTTTTCCTGACGGCCAGTCTAAAACCGTTTAATAACGTCAATGGATCTTTGCGTTTGATTAGCCTTCCAGCGTATACAACAGTTGGATCGACTGACTTCAATCGGTAATCCGGCTTCCAAAATTCGGCGTCGACCGCATTGGGAACAACGGCCACTTTCTTTGGCGCCACCCGGTGCCGGCGTATGATTTCCTTTTTTAGCGCTTGGGCATTACAAATAATTTTGGTACTGAATGGCCACATCCAGCTTTCGTACTGTTTGGGCTGTGGATCTCGATAACTGGTAACTATCACTGGCAACCCGGTCATGCGACCGAGTATCCGCCCCCAGATGTTCGGTACCACTGTCAACGTATAGAGGATTCGAGGCTTATGCCGGTAGAGCAGCCATGCCAGTTTGGCCAGGGTATTTGGCAACACGTAAAATGTAGTGGACAACTGACGAATTTTAATGCCGAGTTTCTTCGCAGTTGCGTTCATATCCGGTCGATTGCAGAGAATCCAGAGCTCTGGTGCGAAAAGATCTCGATCGATATGTTTGAGTAGATTCAGCACATAGCGCTGTGTTCCACCAAATTCAAGGTCCTGCAGAAGAAAGACCGTTTTGATGGGAGGGTTCTTTTTTTCTACGGGGGACATTTTACCGCGTTCCATCAGCACCTGCCCCTATCCGGTACACTTCCGTGAAAAGCTGGTAAACCTGTCGGTGGCAGTTTTCGGGATCAAACATACGCAGTGCCAGCTTTCGTCCGTTTTCCGCCATCTCGATAGCCGCCTTCCGGTTGTTGCACAATTTCCATATGGCTTCTGCCAGTACTTCCGGGTTGCGTTGTTCCACAAGGAATCCCGTTTTCCCGTCGAGAATCACTTCGCCGATGCCCGCAACATCCGTGGCAACGACAGGAAGTCTGTGCAGAAGCGCCTCTACAATGACGTTGGGA
>CAZKYZ010000149.1:5787-8506 GCA_964557055.1 uncultured Desulfobacterales bacterium | reverse complement strand
TGGACACAATTATGAAGCTGGCAGACAAATATAATGCTGACAATCCAGTAGCGCCTTATTTAACGGACTTGATCAATAAAAAATAGCGTTATGTCCCGGCTGCTGTGAAAGCGTCGGTTGAAGCAATAAGTAAACAATTGGTGGCAGTTGATTATAAGAAAATGACATCTTTGAAATACCCAGGTTAGAGAGCCCCGGACTGGAAACAGGTTTTATCAGAAACTTGATTCCAGCCCGAGGGCGCTTTACCGATTTTGCGAACAAAAAAAGTTTAAAAAAGTCAATAACTGCTTGTCTCTTGCCCCCCCTGGAATGAGATGTCGGGGAATTGAATTTATTTGAGGCTAAAAAATGAAACCCAGTAGACCCATGGAAATTGACAGAATCGTCAAGGGGAAAGTCCCGACAGAAGAAAGCGGCATTGAAATACGAAAAACGATTTGTTCCATCTGCAACCCGCATTCTCATTGCGGAATCGACGCCTATGTAAAAGACGGTGTGATTATCAAGATTGAGGGAACAAAAGAAAACGCCAACAGTGGCGGTACGCTTTGTTCCAAAGGCTCTGCCAGTCGTCAGTGGATTTACCACAAGGATCGCATCCGAACGCCGCTGCTGCGAACCGGTGAACGGGGTTCCGGTGAATTCGAACAGATCTCCTGGGACCAGGCACTCGACATGATTGGCGACAAGTTACTGCAGATCAAGGCCGAGTTCGGGCCGGAGGAGGCTGCCTTTTTTGTGGGGTATCCGAAATGGATGCGGCCATTCGTACAGCGACTGGCACACGCTTATGGTTCACCAAATTTTGCAACGGAATCGAGTACCTGCTTTACCGCCACCATGGTGGCTTCCAAGCTGAACTACGGGTATTTCGGTCCCCCCGACCTGCCCAACGCCCGCTGTCTGCTGGTGTGGAGCGCCAACCCGTTTTATTCCAATACATCCAGCGTACGCAAACTTCTGGACGCTGTCGAAAATGGCCTGAAAATCATCGAGGTGGGCCCTTTGGTAACACCCATGACCGCACATGCGACCATACATTTGCGCCTGCGTCCGGGCACCTCCGGTGCTCTGGCGCTCGGTATGGCCAGGGTAATCATTGAAGAAGGCCTCTACGACAGAGAATTTGTCGAAGACTGGACTGTTGGTTTCGAAGAATACGCTGCCTATGTTCAACAGTTTACCCCGGAGAAAACGGAGGCGATTACCGATGTCCCTGCAAAATTAATTGTTCGGGCTGCCGAACTCTATGCCACCACGAAGCCGGCTGCCATGCTGAACAGTGCCAGCCCGACGGTTCACCATACCAATGGGGTGCAGAACCATCGAGCCCTCACCGCCCTGGTCGGCCTGACCGGTAATTTTGATCAGAAAGGTGGCAACCATGTGTCACCCCCCGGTTTTATAGAAGTCGGGAATGGAATTAAAATGCGCGAACGTGAGTTTGAGCAGGCACGGCCCTGGGGGGAAATGGCCCCCCGGATTGGAATCGATCGCCACCCGGTCTGGTGCGGCATCGTTCCTCAGGCCCAGGCCATGCAAATTCCGTTTCAGATCCTAAGTCAAAAACCGTATCCGGTGCGGGCCATGGTCGCCTTTGGCCTGAATTACCGCATGTGGCCAGGTTCGGACCACATGCTTGAAAGCCTTAAAAAGCTGGATTTTCTTGTGGACCTGGATCTGTTTATGACCGACACGGCAAAATATGCCGATATCGTATTGCCGGTCTGCTCATCCTTTGAAAGGAGCGAATTCAAAATTTATCGCAACCGGTTCGCCGTCATGACGGAACCGGTAATTCCGCCTCTGTGGGAGTCGCGTTCGGATACGGACGTAATTTTTGATCTGGCCAAAAGACTGGTTCCAGATGATCCCTTGCTGGCTCAGGATTATGAAGCTTGTGTGAACTGGATGCTTGCGCCATCCGGAATTACGGTGGCGGATGTTAAAAAGCATCCTGGGGGATGCTTTCCAGGAATTGAGCAGCCCCCATACCGCAAGTACGAAAAGGGCGGTTTTCCAACGCCATCTGGGAAAATGGAATTTACTTCTTCGGTTTTAAAAAAAGCTGGAATAGATCCATTGCCAGTATACAGGGAACCGGAGTTGAGTCCACTGGCCACCCCGGAAATAGCCGAATCCTATCCCCTGATTCTAACCACCGGTGCACGGTTGCCCATGTTTATTCACTCACGAACCTTTCGGTTGCCGTGGACACGCCGTTTGCGCCCGGATCCCATGGCTGACATCCATACCCGGGATGCGGACGAACGCGGTATCGAAGCCGGGGACTGGGTGGAACTGTCAACTGCACGCGGTGCCATCCGGGTACGGGCCAATATTACAGAAATTGTGCCCCCTGGAGTCGTCAATATGGGCCATGAAAACCCCCTGGCTGATGTCAACCTCCTGATAGAGCCGGATTATCGGGACCCCATATCCGGATTTCCGGGATTCAAATCATTGCTTTGCCAGGTAAAAAAGGTCTTCGCGTAAAGGAGGCAACCCATTGATCAATCAACTCGCCTTTTCATTTGATGTTTCACGCTGCTGCGGCTGTATGGCTTGTATTGTTGCATGCCAGGATCAGAACGACTTCGTTTCCGAAAATGTGGCATATCGGCATGTAACACGCCAGGAAGACGATGCGCGGATTTTTTTTATGTCTCTCTCCTGCCTGCACTGTGGGGATGCACCCTGCCTGATGGTTTGTCCG
>CAZKYZ010000149.1:0-5777 GCA_964557055.1 uncultured Desulfobacterales bacterium | reverse complement strand
CGTCGACACCGAGAAGTGCACAGGCTGTGAGGTCTGCCTGATGGTTTGTCCGACAGGCGCTATATTCAGAAGGGAGCAGGGGGGGATTGTCGATGTTAACCGGGATCTCTGCGTTGGATGTCACAGTTGTGAGCTGGCGTGCCCTTTTGGTGCCCCCAAATTCGCCGAAGACGGCAAAATGGCCAAATGTGATTTCTGCAATGCCCGGATGGAATACGGCCTGAAACCGGCTTGTGTGCGTGTATGTCCCACCCGGGCCCTCGACCTTGGGCCGCTGGAAAAAATATCTGAGCAAAAATCGGAAAAGGCCGCAGCCAACATACTCAGGCATCTTGTTGTCGCCAAGGCTCCGGGTCGTTGAATCAGGCTGCCGGTTAATATGAATATGAAATCACCTCGACTTCTTGTATTGGGCAACGGGGGGGCTGCCGTCTACGCCATCAAGGCGGCGCGTCTCGCCGGGCACACCGGTGAGATTTGCCAGGTATCCGACACCACCGGGCCGGCATTCAATCCGATGCTGGCACCATATTTCCTCAAAGGTTCCATTCCCTGGGAGAATTGCTACCCTTTCGGGTCGAACTTTTATACGCGTTATACCGTACAATGTCATTTCGGGTCCAGGGTGGAAGCCCTGGACGCGGTGAATAAAACGGTTGGCCTGGCAAACGGGAAGCAGTTGTCCTATGACCGCTGCCTCATCGCCACGGGAGCTGCTTCGGTAATGCCGCCGGTACCGGGTTTGAAAGGCTCTCCCCATGCGTTCCCCCTTCGGACGGCGGAATCCGCGTTGCATTTAAAACAGGCCATATCAGCTTCCCAAAAAGCTGTGGTTTTGGGGGCGTCCCTTGTGGGCGTCAAGGTGGCTGAAATCCTGAGACGAAGAAATGTGGATGTGATTTTACTGGATGTTGCCGACCAGATGCTTCCGGGAGGAGCACATCCAACATCCGCGGATTTTCTGGAAAGGTATTTCGTTCAGCAGGGAGTCGATGTGCGTCTGGGCTGTACCCTGGAAGGACTGGAAGGGACTTCAAAAGGGGTATCCTGTTTTTTCCCGGAAAGCATTATCGAAGACGCGGATTTTGTGGCGGTTTGCACCGGCATACAGCCCAATCTGTCCTTTGTTGACCCCTCAGAGGTGGAAATCGACAACGCTATCCTTGTGGATGAGCAGATGCGTACCAGTGCTGAGGATCTTTATGCAGCCGGAGATGTCTGTCAGGGATTGAACCAGATTTCCGGTAGACGCGAGTGGATGGGTACCTGGGGAAATGCCTGTTACCAGGGCCGCACGGCAGGGACGAATATGGCGGGTCAATATGCCGCCTATCCGGGCGCCATCCCACAGCATGTCAGCCCCTTTTTTGACTGGACGTATGCCCAGGTAGGGGATGTCAACCGAAAAGGAGAAAATGTTCATACGGAATCTCATGGAAACCCATTTGAAGGCATGTACCGGGTTGTAACCTATAATGAAAATATTCCGGTGGGGATCAACCTTTTCAACTGCCTTAACGGTGTTGGCGGGATGAAAAGAGCAATCACCGAGCGGCTGGAACGGCCGGTCAATCAGTTCCCTTGGATACGATATATTTAAAAGCGAAGCAATTTCAATTTGGGGGCTTTATACAATTTAAAATATGGAATGTTGGAATACGGGTTCGATGGAAATCATCCTTTACATTTGATGAAAGTTCCCTGCCGATACTCCTCAAAAGCGACTTCTAATTCTTTCCGTGTATTCATAACGATGGGGCCGTGCCAGGCGATGGTTTCACCAATGGGTTTGCCGGAAATCAGCAGAAAGCTCACTTTTTGTTTTCCGGTAAAGACCACTATTTCGTCACCATCATCAAACAGGACAAGCACCCCGTTGCCAACAAATGAATCCGGGTGAGTGCCGAAGCCGGTGGTGCCTTTCGCTTTGTAAGGGGAGGCGTTTTTCCCTCTGCCGAAATCACCCTGACCGCCGGTTATGTAAGCAAAGACAGTATGGCCTTGCTTCGTGGAATGCCGGAATTCAGAATTTGCTGGAACCGCAACGTCGATATATTCAGGTTCAATTACAATGTTCTGTACGGGACCTTGCGTACCTGACAGTTCACCGGCAATTATCTTTACCGTTGTACCATTGGTGAGTGTGACTTCCGGGATTTGTTCGCTGGCCACTTCTTGATAGCGCGGGTCCATCATCTTTTTCCGGGAGGGCAGATTGGCCCAGAGTTGAAACCCGTACATTTTTCCGCTGTGGTCTCCCTTGGGCATTTCCTGATGAACGACCCCGCTTCCGGCAGTCATCCACTATACATCACCGGAGCTTATGATACCTTTGTTTCCAAGGCTGTCACCGTGTTCTACGTCTCCAGCCAGGACATAGGTAATTGTTTCAATCCCGCGATGTGGATGCCAGGGGAAACCTTTTTCATAGTGGTCCGGATTGTCGGAACGGAAATCATCGAGAAGCAAAAAGGGATCAAATAAGGGCACTTCACTGAATCCAAAAACCCATTTTAGGTGAACACCGGCGCCTTCCATTGTTGGCTTGCTCGTAAAAACTTTCTGGATTTTTCGAATGCTCGGCATTTCGTTATTCCTCCTTTAGGAAACCCTGGTGAGAGAATAACACCAAAGCTGAACGGGCATTATTTTAAAATGATTGAAACCGACTGCTGTTTTCCGGGGTCAGGCAAAAACGGATTAAGGACGGCTACCTGCCGAATTTTATACCACCCAACATTCTGTTTTGATGAAGGTATTGACACACAGGCATCGTTTTGACATATTTGCTTGCGTAAAAAGCAAGTTTTTATCTTTTTATTGGGTTTGGCGGATAACCGTGAAAGCCTTTGTGTCTTGCACGCAAAGGCTTTTTACTTGTATACGCCCAAGGCATGTGTTTTGTTCCACCATTATAGGCAGAAAAGAGCATGAACCTCAAGACCAAACGCGCCAGCGACAAGACGATGCACTGCACTGACAACGCTATGGGCGTGCAGATATGAACCCTGTCGCTCATGACTACCGGCGCAAATGGCATACCATGTCAGCTGTTGGAGCCGGTGTATTTTTAGCTACGGTTGACAGCAGTATAATTAATGTGTCCCTGCCCACTATCGTTAGGGAGATGAACACGGAGTTTGCGGTCGTCCAGTGGGTTGTGCTGGGTTATCTGCTGGCGATCACCACCACCATGCTAAGCATCGGTCGTTTGGCCGATATTGTCGGCAAAAAGTTCATCTATATGCTGGGGTTTATCGTCTTCACAGCTGGATCGGCCTTGTGCGGCACGTCCTTTTCCGTCTACTGGTTGATTGGGTTTCGGATTGTTCAAGCCCTTGGCGCAGCAATGATCATGGCCCTTGGTGCCGCCATCGTCACCGAAGCATTTCCTCCCCAGGAGAGAGGCAAAGCCATGGGTTTGATCGGCGCCATTGTCTCCATTGGTATTGTGTTGGGTCCTGCGTTAGGAGGGGTGATCATCAGCACCATGTCCTGGCGATGGATTTTTTATGTAAACCTGCCGGTGGGTATCCTCGGAACGGCGATGGTCTACCGGTATGTTCCTGATATTAAACCTGGCCGCCGCCAGCGTTTTGATTACTGGGGCGCGCTGGTTCTGTTTTTCAGCCTTTTGTGCTTGCTGCTGGGATTGACCTTTGGCCAACAGCAAGGATTTTTTACCGGGACAGTGCAACTGTTGATCGGCGGGTGGCTGCTGCTTCTCACTCTTTTTATCTTCATTGAGACCAAGACCCCGAACCCCATGATCGATTTGAGCCTGTTTGCCAATTCCCTCCTTTCGGTCAATTTGGTCACAGGCTTATTGAGCTTTATCGGTTTGGCGGGTGTTTTGATCCTGATGCCATTCTATCTTGAAAATATTCTTCAATATAAGGTCATGCACGTTGGGCTGCTCATGGGAGTTGTTCCGGTGATGTTGGGTATCACCTCGCCCATCGCAGGTGTCGTGTCGGATCGTTTGGGGACACGACCCATTACCATCCTTGGTCTCGCCGTGCTGGTTATCGGTTTTATGTCCGCCGGAACCCTCACCCAGTATACAACGGCATGGGGGTATCTGTTGCGGATGGCTGCCATTGGATTGGGTATCGGAACGTTTGTATCGCCGAACAACAGTGCGATCATGGGGGCTGCGCCGTGGCATCAAATGGGGGTGGCGTCCGGTTTTTTGGCCATGACTCGCACGTTGGGGCAAACCGTGGGGGTTGCCGTGATGGGCGCAATCTGGGCGGGACGCACTGCTTATTATTTCGGCAGGGACGGTATCCAAGGCGGGGCAACCTCGGCGCCGGTACAGGCCCAGGTCGCAGGATTGCAAGACACCTTTCACACGGCTGCTGTCATCGTGGGCATAGCGTTACTGCTTGCTGTCTGGGCCTATGTTCATGAAAAAAGAAGGGTTCAGGTCTCAACTTTTGACAAAATATAGGGTGGGTTCAAATTGCAAGTGCTCCACGCCAAGCTTGAATCTACAAAGCAACCCCGGGCGTATATGCAGGGCGACCAGCCAGGGATTTCCCCGGTCAGGTGACAGTTAATCGGCGCCTTTGTTTGCGGTCACGGCCGCCTGATCTTTCACCGGCCACAGCCGAAACATCCCTTTGCACTCCCCGTTTTGCGGCATCACACAATGCCTCACCACTGGAGTCATTTTATAGGGAATTTCCAGAACCTCCAGCCAACATTGAATACGGTAAAGTACCCCGCATTCATAATCGTTTTCAACCGCCAGCATTTTTACCCCGTTGAAAGCGAAGCAGCCGCGTTCATTGAACTCCCATCGCACGGTGTCCGGCGCTTCGAATGTTACGGTGACATTCATGAAATCAGGAATCAGGATTTCGGCCACATCGGAAAAAAAAGATGCGAAAACACCGAACGACTGCAGGTCCGCTTTTGAAACCGCCAGCAATTTCATAAATCGTTTCAACTCCACTGCGGCCATGGATTTAATGGCTGCCCGGTTTAGGCGGTTGGTGGTTTCAATGCCCGATTCGAACAGCGTATGGGCAAACCACATTCCGTCATGAGTTATCCAGCATTTGGCAATCAACTCTTTCAGGTCATGTGACGACAAACTATCGATCAATCCCATTATGTTTCTCCTGTAACAAGTGTAGACGACCGAGAGACACGCACAGGTCTAGTTCGAATCCGGTCGTGTGCGCAGTCAATCGTTATTTGGTACGATATCGAACCATACCGGTAAATTTTTTTACCACCCATCATTGATTTTCCGCAAGCTTTCCACGATCCGGTGCTGCTCCGCCACCGGCATATCCTTGTATGCCCGGGCAATCAGGCGCTGAGAAATATCCACTAAGGCATCCCTTAACCCGAGCCCCTTTTCGGTCAGGGAGATGCGGTACACCCGGTTATCGGCGCGGTCCTGTTCTTTTTGCGCATACCCCAGCCCTACCAGTTTTTCCACCAGAGTGGTTACCGTCGATTTCTGCCGGTCCACAAGCTCGGCAAGTTCCTTCATGGTGGGGTCTCCGTGCCGGAACAACATCAGCAGGATATCTCCATGGATTGGTTTCAACCCTTTCAACTCATGGCTTTCCAGTTCGGCGAAGATGAACCGGTTTGCTTTTTCACGGATTCTGGAGATGAGTGATATGATGATATCTGGTTCAAACGGCATGCCCTCTTTTAGTTCGACATCGAACCTTTTGTCAAGAAAAAAAGAGGGTTTTTGGTGGAGATGAGGGGGATCGAACCCCTGACCTCGGCGTTGCGAACGCCGCGCTCTC
>CAZKYZ010000148.1:0-8553 GCA_964557055.1 uncultured Desulfobacterales bacterium | reverse complement strand
ACTTTTCCCTGGCCTTTCGTTCGCTCCATTTTATTCGCTGGCACAGTGATTGGTGTGGGATATAGCCGACTGACCCTTTGGTTATGCGGCAATCCACCTTGCAGGTTTCAAGACCGCTTTATTTTTCAAAACCGATAAATCAAAGGCAACGGATTACCTCAACTGACTATCTTTGCTGCCGCGCCGGTTGAAGCCGGCGGGAGTCGTCTGCTTCTCTTCGAGATCTGATTGACAACGCACACATAAGCGAACTCCGGGGATTGCCTTGCGGCGAGCTTCCGGAATTGCTGCTTCGCATTCCTCACAATGAGTCAGGCCCTCTCCAGCATGCAACCGGCTCCTGGCCAGCTCTACGGCGTCTTTTACACTGGCCTCTATTTGATCCTGAACAGCCCCATCACGGGCCCAGCCAACAGCCATATAATGCTCCTCCTCAAGATGATTCCTTCAAGGATTTGTTCAGTTCTTTTGTTTTCCATTTGCTGTCCATTATTTTTCCATTCGTAAAACATCGCATAAGAGGTCAAACGTTGAATGTCTCATGGGAATACCGATAAAGACGTTTTATATCCCCATGAGACATGAAGATTATGGCCGAAAACCAAAACTTCGTAAAGAATTTGTTCAAAATCAAAATCTGTTGACCGTTGGTGTAGATATCAGCAAAAGTTCTCACAGTGCCTATTTTGGAACAAAATCAATGGTTTTGTCTAAACAGTTCGACAATACAAACTCCCGTGAAGACTTTCAGAAATTTGAAGCAAATATTCGTACGCTGTGTTAACGGAACGCCTGCAAACAGGTGCTGATTGGCATGGGACCCGGGTCATCTCCAATACGAAACTTAGGCACAAACCACGTTGTGGTATTTGCATTCCCTCCGGACATGCGATAAACAAATTCAACCACGCATATCATTGCTTGCCGGGTGACCAACCTGAAAAGTAAAATTTTTTCCTTCGATTGAACCAAAAACCGGTTTTGTGATACCTACTGTTACGGAGGACATCATGAAAAAACGATTTCGCATCTTCACACTGGTTTCACTGCTGGCTGCACTGGCGCTGTTTCCACCCCTTTCCCTAATGGCCGCCAGCTCCCAAAAGACCGACACTGCCGCTGCCCATGCGCCATCTGCTGAAGGCACCACGCAGCCGTCTGCCCCGCCTGCGCCGGCCCTGCCGAAAAAGTCGCCATCCCCAAAACAGATTGGCTTGCCCCTAAAAATCGCGGAGATTTTTGTAAAAAACAGCAGGGTGCACATTACCCTCGTTCACACCGGAGGCCAAAAACTGACGACAGGGGACTTCGCCCTAACCACAGTCAGACTGGAAATGAAGGACCTGAAAAAATCATTCGCCTGGCCGCTTCTGAAGGTAGATCCGACACGCAGTCTGGTACGACCGGCAGGCAGGCTGATCTTTGACACGGGCCTTGAACTGATGCAAAAGCAGGAGGCTACTGCCGTCCTCACCTCCGGTCAATGGCAGATCGCCGCCACCGCCCTGCTTTCGCCGGATACTCCTTCAACCTTTGCAGGCATCCGCGATCTTCCGGTAAAAAAGAAAACGGAAAAAATGGCCGAATCCCCGGGATTGCGGTTGCTCGATGAAAAAACACCGGGCAATAAAATCCGCATGGTCGCTCCCGGGACAATGGCAACGTTTGATGCGGAAAAGCGTGCCAAGGCTTCTCTCAAGGGCGATCCGATCCCTTTCACAACGGAGCGAGATGCCATCGACCGACCGCACATCACCGTCATCCGCAACGACCCGATCCCTGTGGTACCCGCTTCTGCCACCATCTCTTTTCGCTATTCTTTCAGGAATTTCGATCCGGCTGCGCATGAACCGGTTGAGATAACCATCCGCTTGTTGAGTGATCCTGGAAGACATATCGTGATGGAGACAGCAGGGTCTGCACATCCGGATACGGATATCGACCTTGCGGTGGGAGCTGAAGACGGTCTTTTCTATATCGAGGTGCAGGCCATTTATAACCTTTCGGATAGCGGTTACCGCACATTCGACGGGTGCAGCACGACTTTTACCGTCGGCACACCCGGTGGGGAAAACGGGATCGCGGTTGTTTTAAGCGAAGCAGGCCATACCGTTCGCCCGGGGTCCAGAATCCGGGCCAGCTATTCGTTAACCGATCCTGGATCCGTGGTTCCCGATACGGTGTGGGTCTTGCTGCAGCGCGATGGACATGAAGCGCACCCGCTGTACGAAGGACCACCATCCCCCGGCAGCATCCTCGGATACGATCTGCCGTCGGATGTATACGGGAGAGGCACGGGAACCGGAGGGTACACCCCCTTTCGCGTCGTGGTGCAGGACAACCCGGGCGCAGATCCTTCCTTGCAGGGCGCAAGCGACCCTTTTTTCATTGAAATCCCTTCTTCCAGCCGAGGCTGCGAGATCCACGTGGATGAAGCCGGGGATTACGTCTATCCCGGTTCGAGCATTACCGTGCGCTATGATCTCTGGAACGATCCTCCACCCGGGAATATTCAATTGATCCTGCGCCACCATGTTAATCATCGGATTGCGGCGATTCACACCCTCTATGACGGCCCGCCTCATGGGGGCGGTGTGGCCACGCTGCCATTGCCTGCTGATATTGTTGGGTATGAATACCGTATCCTGCTGGTGTCCCCGGGCGAAGCGGAGGTCATCAGTGCGGAAAGCGCCTCTTTTTCCATTTCACCGTTGGGCATGTGGTCAACATATATGGCCTGCGAGGGATGTGTGTTTGTCTCGAGTCCGGCGGGTACGGAGACCTGGGAAAGAGGCGAAACAGTTGTTATCAGCTGGATGTACCTGGCTTACACCGAAGACCTGCCCGAGTTCGACGTTCATCTGGTAAACACCGCTGCTGACGGATCTGAAACCACGGCATGGGTCATTCCCACAGATCGTCTTGCCTGGGACTCCGGTATTTTGACCTGCACGCTCTGGGGTATAGTCCCCCTCCACCTGGGAACAGACATCCGCTACAAGGTGCGGGTGACCGTGCACAGCAGCGGCGCCACGGACCTGAGTGACGGATTTGTGGATGTAGAAAGCTCACCTTGAGGGAAGCGTAGTGAGCGGCTCAATCTATCAGGCTTAAGATTTTTTTTGATGTGTATTCCCCCACATCAGCAAGTCCATCTATGGGCATAAATTGATTTGCATTATTTGAATATAGACAGGTTGCTGAAGCAGAGAAATCATCATCCGCTTCATAAAAAATATAGCACAATGCGATTTTCGGCAGGGGGTAAACAATAAAGGAAAAATCTCCTGCTGTTTCACCAGAAGTTTCCTCCCCTTTAAGTGTTTCGGTGACTATTTGGACCGACTCTTTTATTTTGGCTACATGAGGGACAAGAAGTTGTTCAGTATGTGTCGTAAAGGCTCCCGCATAGGGGATACTGTCTGGAAACTCCTTGAAGGCTTTAAACGGTGCGGGTACGCATATAGCGGAATCGGCATTTAAGGCGTAAAGAGAAATCAAAATTCCAAACACTGAGGAGTGTTCTTTCTCGCCAAGCGTTATTCTTCCCGGTTCTATCACGCATTTTTCACCAAATGCATAAAAAACGAATCGATCTTCATCCTGCTCGCCTGGAAGGTTCTTTGCAAGGTTTTTTGGCAGATTGCTGTATAGTCGACTAAGATTGTCTTGAACGATTTTTTCATAATTATTTGTCATCTTTACGCCACCGCCTTCTGATAAGCCTTATAATTTCCCCGACCTTTCGCGGGCGCCGTTTATTTTTTGTAAAAAGTTTGGGTTTGCCCCTTATGTTTATTTTTCAGTAATTTGAAAAGTATAATCAATAGTCAAGGTTTGACCCCTATCCCTTCATGGGCGGATTCCCAGCGTTTGTCCAGAAAATACAGAATCGGGACCGTCATGCGGGAAAAGAGCAGCGAGGCTACCTCACCAGCCATCAGGGAGATGGCCAGCCCCTGGAAAATGGGGTCGAAAAGGATTACGGAAGCTCCCACGACCACGGCGGCGGCCGTGAGCATCATGGGCCGGAACCGCACCGCCCCGGCATCAATGACAGCTTTGTCCAGCGGGGCCCCTTCGGCAAGGCGTAGTTCGATAAAATCTACCAGGATAATGGAATTTCTCACCACGATGCCCGCACCGGCGATAAAGCCGATCATGGAAGTGGCCGTGAAAAAAGCCCCCGCGGCCCAGTGGGCCGGCAGGATGCCGATCAGGGAAAAAGGAATGGCCGCCATGATCACCAGCGGCGTAGAAAAAGACTGGAACCAGCCCACCACCAGCACGAAAATCAGCACCAGGACCACGGCAAAGGCGAGCCCCAGGTCACGGAATACTTCATAGGTGATGTGCCATTCGCCGTCCCACTTCATGGCAAAACGCCGGTCGCTCTCGGGCAGAGCCGCCGTATGTTGTGCGATCCGGTAGCCTTCGGGCAGGACGATGGCGTCGATTTTTTTGCGCAATTCCAGGATGGCGTAAACCGGACTTTCCATGGCCCCGGCCACATCCGCGATGACATAGACCACGGGCATGAGGTTCTTGTGGTAAATGCTGCGATCCGCCGGGGTCTGCTTGATCGTGACCAAATCGGATAGCGGCACCAGGCTGCCGTTTGCGGCGCTGACCTTGATGGCCGTGAGCATGTCCAGACCGGAGCGCAAGGCCAGTGGCGGCTGGAGCACAATGGAGACATCCTCCCTTTCCCGGGACTGGTGCAGCAGGCCGGCCCGGCTGCCGGAAATTGCGGCCTGCAATGCCTGGGTGATGTGGGCCACGCTGATACCATGCAAAGCGGCCCTTTCCTGGTCCACCTTGATTTGATACCGGGTCTGTTCCTCTTCCATGAACCAGTCCACGTCCACCACGCCTTCGGTCTGTTCGAAAATGTCACGGATCTTCAGGGCCAGTTCCCGCTGGCGATCGTAGTCGGGGCCGTATACCTCGGCTACGAGGGTGGAAAGAACCGGTGGACCGGGTGGGACTTCGGCTACCTTGACCCGCGCACCGTAGCGGCGGGCAATTTCTTCCAGCGGCGGGCGCACCCGCTTGGCAATGTCGTGGCTCTGCTGCCGGCGATGGCCCTTGCCGACCAGGTTAACTTGGATGTCGGCCAGGTTCTGTGACTGGCGCAGGTAATAGTGGCGTACCAAACCGTTGAAGTTGAAGGGTCCGGACGTACCCACATGGACCTGGTAATCCACCACTTCGTTTACGGTGGCCAGGTAATCGCCCATCTCGAACGCCGCGGCAGCCGTGTCCTCTAGCGTGGCGTTGTCAGGCATATCGAGTATCACCTGGAATTCGCTTTTGTTGTCAAAGGGCAGCATTTTCACCCTGACCAATCCCACGGCCACCATGGCGCAGGCGCCCAGCAGCAAAACGGCGACGCCGACCAAAAAGGACCAGCGTTTCAGGGGGTTGTGCAGCAGTTGGTCCATGACGATGCGGTAGAATCGGGTGGTCCGGTCTTCCGGACCCTGCTCTACGTGAGGCCCGTGGCCCCCGCGGACCAGAAGCCGGTAGGACGCCCAGGGAGTGACGATAAAGGCCACGATGAGGGAAAAAACCATGGCGGCCGAGGCTCCCACCGGTATGGGCCGCATGTAGGGTCCCATGAGCCCGCCCACAAAGGCCATGGGCAGGATGGCGGCAATGACCGTAAGTGTGGCCAGAATGGTCGGGTTGCCCACTTCGTCCACCGCTTCGATCGTCACTTGGATCGGCGGCCGGTCGGCGTTGGACGGCAGGTGAAAGTGACGGACAATGTTTTCCACCACGACGATGGCGTCGTCCACCAGGATGCCGATGGAAAAGATCAGTGCAAACAGGGTGATGCGGTTCAGGGTGTAGCCGTAAAGATAGAAAACAGCCATGGTCAGCGCCAGGGTGACCGGAATGGCGAAGGCCACCACGCCGGATTCCCGGTGGCCCAGGGTGAACCAGATCAGAATGGTCACCGAGACGATGGCGATTAACATGTGCAGCAGCAGTTCATCGCTTTTTTCTTTGGCGGTTTCACCGTAATGGCGGGTAACCGTGATCTGGATGTCGTCGGGGATGACCACGCCTTTTAAGGTCTCCACCCGCGCAAGCACCTTGTCCGCTACGCTGATGGCATTGGTGCCCTTCCGTTTGGCCAGGGTCAGGGTGACCGCCGGATAGGGCGCCCTTTGGGCGTGCTCCGCTGAAATGCCTTTTTCACCAGCTGCCGGGCCGGTACCGAAAAAAACATACTTTTCCGGAAGCGGTGGACCGTCGGAAACAGTGGCCACATCACCCAGGTAGACCGGGCGCCCGCCATGGGCCGCAACCACCACGTTCCTGACGTCTTCCGCTGTTTTTAAAAAATCGCCGGTGTGGATGATGATCTGGCCTTCGGGCGAAGGATAGGTTCCGGCATCGGCCGCCTGGTTGGCGGCGAACACCAGACGGGATACAGCCACCGGATCAAGACCGTAGCCAGCCATGCGCACCGGGTCCAGCTGCACCTCCACCCGCCGGCTTTCACCGCCGATCAGCGTGGTGATGGAAACATTGGGCTCCCGCTTGATATGGTCTTCCACCTCGGCGGCCACCCGCCGCAGCAGAAATGGCTCCACATCAGGGCTCCAGAAAGTCAGGGCCATGATAGGTACATCGTCGATGTATCGCGGCTTGATCAGCGGCGGGCTGATGCAGCAGGGAATCCGGTCCATGTTGGCCATCAGTTTGGACTGGAGCCGGACAATGGACTCTTCCTCGTTCTGCCCCACATAAAAACGCACCACGGCCATGGCCATGCCCGGCATGCTGGTGGAATAAATGTATTCTACTCCGGGAATTTCCCACAGCAGTTTCTCCATGGGGCGCGTTACCCGCTGCTCCACTTCCATCGCGTCGGAACCGGGCATTTGCACGAAAATATCGATCATGGGCACGATAATCTGAGGCTCTTCTTCACGGGGCAGGGCCGTTACAGCTGCGATACCCAGCAGAATCGAGGCCACGATAATCAGCGGGGTCAGCTTCGATGTAATAAAGTAATTGGCGATTTTTCCGGCTGGACCGTATCGTTGGCTCATTTTTGCGGCTCCAGGAGAGATCCGTTGGTCAAGAGAAGAGGCGGTGACGCCACCAGGCGGGTACCGTCCCTTAGCCCGGAGATAACCTCAACCTGTTTGCCGTATGCGCGGCCGGTACGGATCAGGCGAAACCGGGCGGTGTTTTCCGTATCGACGATGTACACTCCGGTCAACTGCCCCTGGTGGACAACGGCCGCCGCGGGAATACGCATCATCTGCCGCCTATCGATGATCAAGGGGACCCGTGCGAACATCCCGGAACGCAGGGGGGCGTCTGTTTCGGAAACCCCGATCTGCACCACGAACGTCCGACTGCCCTGATCGGCCAAGGGGATGATCACATCCACCGATCCGGTAATGGTCGCTTCACCTACCGCAGGGATGCGGACGTCCACCGACTGGCCCGTGTGAATCGACTGGATGTATGCTTCGGGAACCACCAGGTCCACACGATATCCGCCCTTCCGTTCCAGGGTCAGCAGCGGAGTCCCCGGGGTAGCCAGGGACCCTTCGTCGCCCAGTTTGGCCGTTACTTCTCCGTCGAAAGGCGCCAATACCAGGGCATCCTTGCTGGCCACTACCGCGCCATCTACCGCGGAACGGGCTTGGCTGACGCGATAATGGGCCGCCTCGACAATGGCGGTGGCCCGGGCCAAGGCTGCCTGGGCCTGCTTGTTCTGGGCCTCGACGGTTTCGAAAGTCTCCTGGGTGATCGCTTCGCCCGCCAGCATGGCCTGGTAGCGCTGGTAAGACAATTGAGCCCGACGGGCATCGGCTTCCGCAGCCTCCCGGGTCGATACGGCAGCGGATTGGCTCTTCTGTGCTTCTGAAAGTGCGGCCCGGGCCTGGTTCAACTGGGCCGCTACCTGGCGTTCATCCAGTACGACAAGCGGATCACCCCTGCGCACCAGATCGCCCTCTTTGACATTGTAGGCTTGGATGACGCCCATCAGTTTGCTGGAAACCGTGGCCGACAGCCGTGCTTTCACAGTGCCGACGGCTTCGTAAAAAACAGGCTGCTCCGCTGAGACGGCATCCACAAACGTTACGGGTATCGATGGGCCCTTGTCCGTCGGTGTGGTTCCCGGCTCAATTTTTTCCGAGCAACTTGCTAAAAAAAACAGAATGAAAACAGACACCAGCGTCGGCAAAACAAGTTTTTTCATGGTTGATATCCCCAGGTTCTCGACAAACGTCAAAAGATGTTCAGCGGTCGCAACTCGATGTTTCCTTCAGCTGCGGGTGCCGTCTTCCGGCTTGGCCGAGTCTTATCGACGGTTTGATTGTATCCTAAAGGCGTATTTGATTTTGGCTCGCGCCCGCTTCCTCAGTGTGTAAAATTGCCAACTGGTTTATAATATGAAAACATTGTCTGGTCGTCAATGTTTGCTTTTTATTGCGGGGCCATCCATGCTGTGCGGCCAAAATTCCCCTTATCGTTGCATAAAAAACATGGCGAATAGAATTAAAATAGCTGCAAATATAG
>CAZKYZ010000147.1:0-8560 GCA_964557055.1 uncultured Desulfobacterales bacterium | reverse complement strand
CCGCCCCCAGTTCCTGCAGGGTTTCAATCAGCATGGCGGTCTGAATCGTCATGTGAAGGCTCCCCATGACCTTCAGCCCGGCCAGGGGCTTTTGGGCCCCATATTTTTTTCGAACGGCCATCAACCCCGGCATTTCATTTTCAGAAAGCTGCATTTCCTTGTTGCCGAAATCAGCCAGGCCGATATCGGCAACCTTGTATGGCAGTTCCAGATTTAATTCCATAAAGGACATTGACTTCTCCTGTATTTTCTTGCGCAAATACCCCGTTTTAAACATAACGGGCATTCACGAATCGGTTTGCAAACGGAAAGCCCGTTGACCACGGTTCGGGTCCGGCGGAGCCAACCGCATATCCATTACATTCCCGGTTCAACCAAACATCCCTACAACCCGGCCTTTTTTCGAATGGTCTCCGCCATGTTTGTTTTTTCCCATGTAAACCCGTCCTCATTCCGTCCGAAATGGCCATAGGAGGATGTGGCTTTATAAATGGGCCTCAACAGGTCGAGATATTCAATGATGGCCGCCGGGCGCAGATCGAAAACCGACAGTATAATGTCCTCCACCACTTTTTTGGGAACAACCCCGGTACCCATCAGGTCAACCATAACCGATACCGGCTGCGCCACGCCAATGGCATAGGCAATCTGGACCTCGCATTTTTTGGATAGGCCGGCCGCAACAATATTTTTGGCGATATGCCGTCCCATATAGGAGGCACTGCGATCGACCTTGGAAGGATCCTTTCCGGAAAAGCACCCGCCGCCATGGCTCCCCTGACCACCATAAGTATCGACGATTATTTTTCTGCCCGTAACTCCGCAGTCTCCCATGGGGCCACCGGTAACGAATCGACCGGTGGGATTGATATAATAGTTTGTATCAGCGTCCACCATCTCGGCAGGGATAACCTTTTTGATCACTTCTTCAATAACGGCTTCTTTGAGCTCCTCGTAAGTGACATCCGGTTTATGCTGAGTAGAAACAACGATGGTGTCCACCCGGCGGGGGATTCCGTTTTCATATTCGATGGTCACCTGGGATTTGCCGTCCGGCCGCAAAAAATCGAGCGCTCCGTTTTTCCGAATCTTAGCGAGTCGCCGGGTCAGTTTGTGGGCGTACATGATCGGCATGGGCATCAGCTCGGGAGTTTCGTCGGTGGCAAAACCGAACATGATCCCCTGGTCGCCGGCGCCTTGATCCTTATAAAGTCCCTCTCCCACATTCACCCCCTGGGCGATATCGGGTGATTGCTGATCGATGCTGGTCACCACGGAACAGGTCTGCCAGTCAAATCCCATCTGGGAGGAATGGTATCCGATTTCGCGGATGGTCTCGCGGGCAATCCGGGGTATGTCGACATAGCATTTCGTGGTAATTTCGCCGGCGATAAAGGCAATCCCGGTGGTCACCAGCGTCTCGCAGGCAACCCGGCAACCCTTGTCCTCCGCAATAATCGCGTCCAGAATGGAATCGGAAACGGCATCGGCCACCTTGTCCGGGTGGCCTTCCGTGACGGATTCGGATGTAAATAAAAACCTTTCCTTGCTCATGGATATCTCCTTTGTCTGTATACGTATATATTGACTCGTTTGTTATCTAGTGTCCGTCCACAAACGCTACCATTTGTGGACGGACACTATCTATGTCGTTTGATGGCCCGCCTGGAAACGTATTGTCAAAAAGCCGGTTCAAGCGTGAAGCACCATGTTGTCGATCAAACGGGTTGTTCCCACCCGGACGGCAAGGGCCATCAATGCAGAGCCGTTTATCGTTTCCATATTTTCCAATGTCGCGGTGTCACAAATGGAGATGTAATCGATATCGGTTTCCGGATGACTGTGGATTGTCTGCTCGGCCCTGTGAATCAAGGTTTCCGCCCGTTTCTCCCCCGCGGCAAGCAGGCTCTTGGCCTCGTTCAGGGTTTGGTACAGAGACAGGGCGGCCGGGCGCTGTTCAGGAGAAAGGTAGGCATTCCGAGAGCTCATGGCCAGGCCATCGGGTTCTCTGACAATAGGGGCACCAATTACGGTAATCGGAAAATCCAGATCGGTGGTCATACGGCGAATCACCAGCAGCTGCTGGTAATCCTTTTCTCCAAACACGGCCACATGCGGATTGACGATATTAAACAGTTTGCAGACCACGGTTGCGACACCGGCAAAAAACCGCGGCCGGGAAAGCCCGCACAGGTGTTCGGGCAGATCCGTAACCCTGACGTATGTTTCAAATCCTTCAGCATACAGGGATTCTTCCGATGGCGTGTATACCAGATCAACACCGATCTCCCGGCAGCATGCAAGGTCTCTGTCCAGATCCCGCGGGTAGGAATCCAGATCCTCCCCCGGCCCGAACTGGGTTGGGTTGATAAAAATACTGACCACCACGAAATCGGCATGTTTCCTGGCAATCTCCATCAGGGACAGGTGACCCCGGTGCAGGTATCCCATAGTGGGCACAAAAGCGACCCGCTGCCCCTGGCATTTCAGCCGGTCGACACGCGCCCGAACAATTTCCTTTTCAGCGGTTACCTGAATGGCCATCTCCTTTTTATCAAAACACTAGAAAAAACGAAATTTAAGACAACAGACAGGAAAAGTCAAATAAAAGCCGGCGGCTAAAACATATTGACTTCCCAACGGATCGATGAGAGGAAATTACCACTTTTAGGAGACACGCACGGTCAGGGGGTTTAAACAGGTGAACGCAACAAAAATAGCGGCAGCGGCATCCGGGGGGTTACTGATGACAGCAGCCTTTCCCAGCCCGGGTGTCGACATTTTGGCATGGATAGCCATAATACCACTGCTCTTCGCGTTAGACGACCTGCCCGGCGGCGATGCCTTTCGGATGGGAATCGTTTTCGGCCTGTTCCACTATGCAACCCTTTTGTACTGGGTAATTGGAACCATGCACATCTATGGCAACCTGCCTTACTACCTGTGCCTGCCGGTACTGCTCCTGCTTTCTTGTTATCTGTCTCTTTATACCGGTTTTTTTACATGGTTTGCGGCCTGGCTGCCGGTAAAGCCGATGGTCCGTTTGGCATTACTTCCATTTGTCTGGACGGCACTGGAACAGGCCCGGTCCATCCTGCTGACCGGTTTTCCCTGGGGGCTGCTGGGCCACAGCCAGTATAACCGGCTGCCGATAATCCAGATTGCCGAGGTGACCGGTGTGGCCGGGATCTCCTTTCTGATAATTGCCGGAAACGTGGCCCTTTTCTGGTTGCTCCTGTACGTCACACGCCGGCGATGGTTCGGGGCTCTCGTTTCATTCCGTTCGGCAGCCTTTTGTATACTGCTATTTGCCGTGATGGCATCGGCTTTGATTTTTTACGGTCGGATACGCTTAGATCAAATCGAGACGGAAATGAAAAGCGCCCCGCAGCTCTCCGTTCGGGTTGTCCAGGGAAACATAAGCCAGGCGGTCAAGTGGAACCCCTTGTTTCAGGTAAGCTCGACCCGGAAATATGCAGATTTATCGTTGCGCGGCGCTCCGGATGTACCGGACCTTGTTGTTTGGCCGGAAACGGCCACGCCATTTTATCTGGGAAGAAATCCACATTTGACAGCACTGGTAACCGGCACCGCCCAAAAACTGCAGACGTCCCTTCTGGTGGGCAGCCCCGCCTATGAGCGATCCGGCGATGAGGAACGTTATTTTAACAGCGCCTATATTATTTCTTCAGGCGGCAAGATTACCGGACGCTATGACAAGGTTCACCTGGTTCCGTTCGGGGAATACGTACCGCTGGGCAGCATCCTCTCATTTGTCGGAAAAATGGTTGAAGCCGTCGGCGATTTCAGTGTTGGCCAGGAAGGCAAGAACCTGCACTTCGGCCGGGGAAAGGTGGGTGTCCAGATATGCTTTGAAATCATTTTCCCGGGTCTATCCCGCGCCCTTACCGCAAACGGAGCCGATTTCCTAACGAATATCACCAATGATGCCTGGTTCGGCAGGACCTCCGCGCCGCATCAGCATTTTTCAATAGCTGTTTTCCGAGCCGTCGAAAACAGGCGGGCGCTGGTACGCTGCGCCAATACCGGGATAAGCGGCTTTATCCTGCCCACGGGCAAGGTTGCCGCCGTTAGCCAACTCTTCGTGGATGCCGTAATGACAAACCGGATCCCGGTTATAAAAACAGAGACGATTTATACCCGATACGGGGACTGGCTGGCGGTTGCCTGCCTTCTGGTCACAGCGGTCGCTGTTATCTTCGGAACCATACGAAACAAAAGTGGCCGGAAAAATAAACCCTGAGCGCATACGCACAATTCTACCCCGGCCTGCCAGTACCAGGACACAATATCGCTTTCATCTTGAAATACCACCCAGAACTGATATTATCATTTTTGTGGAATTGCATTACGAGAACGAAAAGGCCTCGCCGAAGAAAGGAGACAAAATGTCCATTGAAATGAAACAAACCGTAAAGGATCTGCACAAAAAACTGGAAGAATTAAAGGGCTGTCTTTGACCTGGCTCCCGGTAAAGAACGCTTGCAGGAAATAGAAAGCCTCAGTTCCAGGCCTGCATTCTGGAATGATCCGGACAGTGCCCGGGAAATTCTGAAAGAACGTACCCTGTTGTCCGGCAAAATTGACCGGTTTGAAAGCGCAGAGCATGATCTTGAAGAGTGCGGCGTGCTGCTGGAACTGGCCATAGAAGAATCCGACCCCGAAACGCTGGCGGAAGCCTCCCAGCAACTATCGTTAACCGGTAAACGTATCAAGCAGTTGGCCCTGGATATGATGTTGTCCGGAGAGAACGACGCCAACAATGTCATCATATCCATCAATGCCGGGGCCGGCGGCACGGAGGCCCAGGATTGGGCCGAAATGCTGTTCAGAATGTATTCCCGCTGGGTAGAGCGCAAAGGATACCGATTCGAATTGATCGACTTTCAACCCGGAGATGAGGCCGGTATTAAAAGCGTTACCTTTTCCGCCGCCGGTGATTACGCTTACGGATATCTGAAATCGGAAAACGGTGTACACCGGCTGGTCCGGATCTCTCCTTTCAACGCCAGTGGAAAACGCCACACTTCTTTCGCTTCCGTTTTCGTTTACCCGGAACTCGATACCGACATTTCCATTGATCTGGACGACAAAGACCTGCGCATTGATGTTTATCGGGCCAGCGGAGCAGGTGGACAGCATGTAAACAAGACCAGCAGTGCCGTCAGAATCACACACCTGCCGACGGGTATCGTCGTTCAGTGTCAGCAGGAAAAATCTCAGCACCGCAACAAAGAAATGGCCATGAAAGTGCTGTTATCACGATTGTATCAGCACGAAAAGAAAAAACAGGATGACAAACTCCAGGAAATTCATGATGCCAAAGATGAAATCGGATGGGGCAGCCAGATTCGCTCCTATGTGTTGCATCCCTATCAAATGGTGAAAGATCACCGGCTCAATCTGGATATCGGCAACACAAACGCCGTTTTGGACGGAGGCATTGACCCCTTTATCGAGGGTTTCCTGTTGTCCGGAAACCGGCTATGAAATCGATCCCCGGAAAAGTAGTGGACCCGCTCGCAATCATTGCCCGGCACTATACACCGGGCACGTCCCTTTTTGAAACCTTGGTCCATCACTCCCGGCGGGTTGCGCAAAAAGCAGTCCGGATCGCCGAAACCATGAGCGCATCCCAGCCTGTTGATATCGCTTTCGTATATGAAGCGGCCATGCTGCACGACATCGGCATCGTCAAGACAGACGCCGCCCATCTGGCATGCGCAGGGTCCGCACCATATGTATGCCACGGCTATCTTGGTGCAAAAATGCTCACCGAACTCGGCCTGCCGCGTCATTCCAGGGTTTGCGAAACCCATGTGGGAACGGGTATCAGTAAACGCGAAATCCGTGAGCGGAATCTCCCTTTCCCCGCCAGAGACATGCTTCCGGGCAGTATTGAGGAACGGATAATATGCTACGCGGATAAATTTTATTCGAAAAACAACCCCCGCCGACAACAGTGCAAAACCGTCGATCTGATAATCTCCGGGCTGCAAATCTTCGGCCGTGAACAGGTAGACCGTTTTCTGTGCTGGCACGCTGTTTTCGGGGAAAAAAGATAGGCCGAGGCAGACGTGTATTCGCATTCCCGTTTCAACCCGAATATTTCATGCCTTATTTTCTGCATCATTTAGAAAACATGAAATATTCGGGACAACGGGCGTGGGAAAACCCCACATTTTTTTAGCCGGCTACGGTACTGCCGGTACGCCTACCATCCCCAGGTGAGGTAATCATGGATGGAATCCGCCGCTTTTCTGCCGGCACCCATGGCAAGAATAACCGTTGCCGCCCCGGTAACGATATCGCCACCGGCCCAGACACCTTTTTTACTCGTTTTTCCGGTCTCGGGATCCGCCTCGATGTATCCCCACTTATTGAGCTTCACATCCGGGGTGGATTGGGTCAGCAGGGGGTTTGCCCCGGACCCGACCGCCACAATAACCAGGTCCGTATCCACCAGAAATTCGGAGCCTTCTATGGGGACAGGGCTTCGGCGTCCGGAAGCGTCCGGTTCACCAAGCTCCATTCTAAGGCATTCCATACCGGTAAGCCGCCCTTTGTCGTTTCCGATATAACGGACCGGGTTGGTTAAAAGGAACAGTTCGATACCCTCCTCTTCTGCATGGTGGATCTCTGCACCACGGGCAGGCATCTCATCCCTGGATCGCCGGTAAACGATCTTGACACTTTCAGCACCAAGACGCATGGCGGTTCGGGCAGAATCCATGGCTACATTTCCCGCGCCCAGCACCGTCACATTTTTGCCGATGGGAATCGGTGTGTCAACTTCCGGAAATTTATAGGCTTTCATCAGGTTAGCCCGCGTAAGGTATTCATTGGCAGACAGGATACCGACCAGGTTTTCACCCGGGATATTCATGAATCGGGGAAGACCGGCACCGACCCCGATGTAGATTGCGTCGTATCCTTCAGCGAACAGTTCATCCAGTGTGACGGTCCGGCCCACAACACTGTTGCAGACAACGCTTACACCGAGTCGTTCCAAAAAATTAATTTCCTGGGCAACGATTTCTTTGGGAAGGCGGAACTCTGGTATTCCGTACACAAGCACACCGCCTGCTTTGTGGAACGCCTCCAGGACGGCCACTTCGTGGCCTTTCTGAATCAAATCCCCGGCAACGGTCAATCCGGATGGGCCGGAACCAACAACAGCGATCCTTTTCCCCGTCGGTTTTTTCGTAGGCGGCAGCTCTCCGGTACCATTTTGTCTCTCATAATCCGCAGCAAACCGCTCCAGGTTGCCGATCGCTACAGGATCGCCCTTTTTGCCCAGAATACACAGACCTTCGCACTGTATCTCCTGGGGGCAGACCCGCCCGCATACAGCCGGCAATGCATTCTTGCTCCAAAGGTTTCGGATGGCGCCTGAAAAGTCCCCTTCCGTGATCAGGTTGATGAATCCGGGTATATCAACACTGACAGGGCAACCGGTCACACAAGCCGGTTTTTTGCACTGGAGGCACCGGCCGGCCTCCTCCATGGCCAACTCCGTTGTATAGCCGGTGGGGACTTCATCAAAATTCCGTTTTCGAACCTCCGGAAGCTGCTCCGGCATGGGTTGCCTGCCTGCCTTTTCCTTCTTACCGGTCTTTTCTGCCATTTCTTCCTCCAAATCTATCTTCTATGATGATGTATAAAAAATCCAACTGTTCGTTGTTTGCGTTTACCGTAACCCGTTTCCGAAAAAAGCATCTTAACCCGCGTCACGCATCGTACAATATTTATTGTAACATTCCTTTTCATTCTCCGCATACGCCTGGAGCCGCAGCGTCAATTCATCAAAATCGACAATGTGCCCATCGAATTCGGGACCATCCACACAGGCAAATTTGGTTTGGCCGCCGACTGAAACACGGCAGCCGCCGCACATCCCGGTTCCATCCACCATAATCGGATTCAGGCTGACCAGCGTCTCCACCTGGTATTCTTTCGTAATTATCGACACGAATTTCATCATTGGAACCGGACCGATCGCCACAACAAGGTTGACGCCGCCCTCGTCCAGTACCTTTTTCAGCACATCGGTGACAAATCCATGATGCCCATACGAACCATCATCCGTACACACGTGCAGCTCATGGGACGCGGCTTTCATTTCTTCCTCAAGAATCAGGATTTCCTTGCTGCGGGCACCGACAATGCTGATGACCTCATTACCGACCTCTTTTAAGCCTCGGGTAATGGGATGAAGAACGGCGATACCGGTGCCGCCGCCCACGCAGACAACTTTTCCCACATTTTTGAGGTGGGTCGGTTTCCCCAGCGGTCCGATGACATCCTGGTAGCCTTCCCCCACCGAAAGCTGCTTAAACAGCTCCGTAGATTTTCCGACAACCATATAAATTACGGTAATCGTTCCCTTCTCCACGTCGGTGTCAGCCATGGTCAGAGGAATACGCTCCCCGTCTTCATTCACTTTCAGAATAACAAACTGGCCCGGTTTGGCTTTTTGGGCAATCAACGGCGCCTCTATCTCGTTCAAAACAATGGTTCCCTCTGCCATCTCTTCCCG
>CAZKYZ010000146.1:4650-8612 GCA_964557055.1 uncultured Desulfobacterales bacterium | reverse complement strand
GTGGTTCCCAGGATGGAGATCCCCCCGAGGATTCCAAGCCTGGCATTGAGCGTTTTGGCCGCAATTTCTGCTCCTCTGGGTACAAACACCTCAACCTTCACAGGAACCGATCCGGCGGACTGCCCAAGGACATCATTCACCGCCCGGCGAATCATTTTGAGGGGTCCCGGGTTAATGGCCGCCTGGCCCGGGGGAACCTCCAGGCCCGGCTTGGTCACCGTGCCGACGCCGATGCCGCCGCTGATCTCGATCGCCTCACGAGGTTGTGGTCCGGTGCTTAAAAGGGTAACGCGCGCCCCGATCTCGGCCCTGTGGGTGACGTCCGGATCGTCACCGGCATCTTTAACAACGGTACAGACGGCCACCGTTTCACTTTCCCTTGTAAAGGAATGCACAGGAATGGTCACTGCCCCCCGGGTTAGAAACGGAATGGTAACGGCAGACGGTTCCTGCCCGCTTACAAGAGCAAGCAGGGCGGCTTTTGCAGCGGCGGCCGCAGCGGTACCGGTGGTGAACCCCGGCCGAAGGCCTCTTTTTGGCATTCCCACCGTTTTAATCCGTTCCTGCCGCCATGATACAGATGGCATTAACCACGCTGGCGGCAATGTTGGAACCGCCCTTGCGGCCTAGGTTGGAGATATACGGGACGCCGGTGTTCAAAAGAGCCTGCTTGGACTCAGCGGCGTTGACAAACCCCACCGGCAGCCCGACAACCAGGGCCGGAGATGCTTTTCCCTCCCCAACGAGCTCGATAACCCGCAGCAGAGCAGTCGGAGCGTTGCCGACCACATAAATACCGTCCTGCATGAGATCCACAGCGGCATCCACGGCAGCCCGAGCGCGGGTTGTCGCGCCTTCTTTTGCCGATCGGATCACTTCCGGATCCGAAATGAGGCAAGTCACCCGGCCGCCGAATCGGGATATCAGATCTTTGCGGATCCCGGCTTTGGCCATGTTGGTGTCGGTGACAACCGTCCTTCCGGACTGCAGCGCACGAATGCCGGCCGAAATGGCATCAGCATGAAACCGGACGGTCTGCATGTATTCAAAATCCGCCGACGTGTGGATCATTCTTTGGACAATGGCCCACTCCCTCTCTGAAAAAGAATGCGCCCCGGCCTCTTTGTCAATAATTTGAAAACTAAGTTGTTCGATTTCCTGCGGTTTCATTCCGCGGTCCTTTCTTTTCTGAATTTACGGCAGGCCGCCACCAGGTTTTCCGCCGCAAGGGGGCAGGATCCGAAGTGGAGGTGAATATAACTTCCCAGGGTGTTGCCCACAAGATACCCTTCCCGGTCGTGCCGGACGTGGCTCCTTGCCGAAACCCTGTATGCCGTGGAAATATCTTCGCAATCATCCCCCAGCTCCGAGTAATGAAATTCATGCCCTCGAATCGCGATCCCGGCCTCCCCCAGAGGCGTCGGCGTTTTCAGGGTAATCTCGCGGTATCCCAGTACCCGCAACCGGCGGGACATGCGGGTCGTAAAGGCAAACAGCGCGCACATGGGCCAGTTCTTTCCGTCAAGATCGGTCAGTTCCCGGCAGAGGTACATAAACCCGCCGCATTCGGCATAAATCGGCATGCCGGCATGGCCGGCTCTGGTTATATCGGATTTCATCCCTTCGTTGCAGGCCAGTTCGCGGGCATGCAGTTCCGGATATCCTCCGCCGATATACAGCCCATCCAGGTCATCGGGCAGACCACTGTCCGCCATTGGCGAGAAAGGGATCAATTCAGCCCCGCAGGCTTCCAGAAGATCAAGATTGTCCTGGTAATAAAAGCAAAAAGCCCTGTCCCGGGCAATTCCGATACGGACAGGCCGCTTCGTCGGCAATGCCGTTGGCTTTCGATCAAAACAGGATCGTTCCCGCCTGTCCGGCACATCCGGAAGGTTTTCCAGCAGTGTGTCCAGGTCCAGGCCGGCTTCCACCTGCTCGGCCAGCAGGCGGATGTCCGCGTCCGCCAGAAAAGTGTCTTCCATGGTCACCAGGCCCAGGTGCCGTTCCGGAATCGCAATTTTTTCGTTTCGAAACAGACCTCCCATACAAGGCATACGGACATGCCCGGACAGGGCGTTTTTCAGATAGTCCAGGTGCCGCTCGCTTCCCAGGTGATTGAAAACCACACCGACAAAATTGACGGCGGGATCAAACCGTTCAAACCCCTGCACGACGGCGGCGGCACTTCTGGCCATGCTTTTGGCGTTCACGACGAGAACCACCGGAAGCCCCAGCCACTTGGCCATCTGGGCGGTGGAGCCGTCTTCGGACGCCCCGTCATACCCATCATAAAGCCCCATTACCCCCTCCACGACGGCCACATCGACGTCACCCCCGCCGGCAACAGCCGCAAAGGTGCGCCGGTTCCATTCTTGCGACAGCATCCAGCCATCCAGATTTCTGCTGATCCGCCCGGTAATCCGGGTATGATAACCCGGGTCGATAAAATCAGGGCCGACTTTAAACGGTGCCACCGTCAGCCCGCGGTTTTTCAATGCCGCCAGCAATCCCATGGTCACGGTTGTTTTTCCGGCGCTGCTGCCCGTTCCGGCGATAACGATTCCTTTAATTTTGGGCTCCTTTCCCCACAGGCGGCAAATTTGACGGTTCCGTAAAAAGTCCGTTTGTTCAGTATCCCAATCAAAAACTAACTACTGAGAAACACAAACGCAACAGATCGTTTGATTTTTTTCCGCAAAAACGGCTATTCTGTATGTTACGATTTTTCGTGTTTTTCGGCCATCACGCCTTTATCATCCGCCGATTCCACTTTTTGAAAGGACCCTGCCGGTGAAAAATCCAGTTTATCTCGACTACAACGGAACCACACCCCACCACCCCGAGGTGATTGAAGCCATGCGCCCGTTTTGGGAAAGTGAATTCGGCAACCCTTCCAGTGCCCACCTGTACGGAATCGCTCCCAAACTGGCCGTCGAGAAGGCGCGTTCCCAGGTTGCCGGGCTGCTCGGCTGCAAGCCGCCTGAAATTCTGTTTACCAGCGGCGGCACCGAATCCAACAACCAGGCCATCCGCGGCATTGCCGGGGCCCGGAAACGTAATGGAAATCACATCATCACCACATCCATAGAGCACCCGGCTGTTCTGGAGGTTTGCCGCTTCCTGGAAACCCGCGGATTTTCCATTTCCATCGTGCCGGTGGATGCCGACGGCCTGGTTTCCGCAGCCGCTATCCAAAAAGAACTTCGCCCGGAAACCATCCTGATCTCCATCATGCATGCCAACAACGAGGTCGGCACCATCCAGCCCATTGCGGAAATCGCCGCCATTGCCGGCATACGGGGAATTATCGTCCACACGGATGCCGCCCAATCGGTCGGCAAAATTGCGGTTGTCGCCAGCACATTAAATGCCGACCTGATCTCCATCGCCGGCCACAAACTTTATGCCCCCAAAGGAATCGGGGCACTGTTCATTCGAAACGGTCTGCGCCTCGAAAAATTCTGCCATGGTGCCGGCCAGGAATCCGGCCGGCGAGCCGGAACGGAAAATGTCCCGGCAATCGTCGGTCTTGGAACAGCCTGCGAAATCGCCGCGCGGGATCTGGCCGAAAACAGAGTGCACCTGCAATCCATGCGGGACCGCCTTTTTTCCGGCTTGCAGACCAACCTGGAAGGCATTCGCCTGAATGGTCATCCGCACCGGCGGCTTCCCAACACATTGAGCATCTCTTTTCAGGGCCTTACGGCCAGCCGCATTCTCGAAGAAATCGGCCTGGAAGTGGCCGCCTCCGCCGGGGCTGCCTGTCATGCCGACACGGTGACCGTCTCCCATGTCCTGGAAGCCATGCAGATCCCCCTGGAATGGGCCAAAGGCACGGTGCGGTTCAGTACCGGCCGGATGACCACTGCCGCCGATATCGATAAAACTGTTGAGGTGGTCACCCGGGCGGTAAAAATGCTGGAAAAACTACAAATTCTGGAAGTGGATGAAGTAGATACATC
>CAZKYZ010000146.1:0-4640 GCA_964557055.1 uncultured Desulfobacterales bacterium | reverse complement strand
GGCGGTAGCCCGCGCACAACGTGCGTGCTCCCTTAACCAAGATAAAAATAAACCACAGCCACAACCAGAATACTGACAACCCGGCTGCCCTGACCCAGAAGCAGCAGTTGGGTTCCCAGTTTCGGGGAAAAGATACCCAGATACCTGGGCAGCTGGTGGCGAATAGCGCGCATGGGAAACGCAATGACATTACCGATAAGCAGCGCCAGGGTTGTCTGTTTGACGGTCAGCACCCCGGTGTCCAGCAGTGCGCCGGCGGCGGCAAATCCCGAGGTAAACTCGGCCACAAAACTGAGAATGACCAGCGACAGGCTCTCTATGGGCAAAAAGCCGGTCACAACCGTACGGGCCAGGGCCGTTTCCGCCCAGCGGAACAGGCCGGCGGCGTTGAGAATGAAAATCATAATATAGATCGGCACAACATAGATGACCACCCCGGTCAATCGTTGCGGGAATCGGGAACGGATACGGGCCCATAGCCCTTTTTCTGCCGGTTCCCGATCAGCCGTCGTCCGGCTGCCGGATGCTTTGTTTTTGGCAGGGGAAATACCGTGGGTGAAATGGCCGACCGTCAGAACACAGAAACAGCGCAACAGCAGCGCCGAAAAGGTCAAGACAAAATATAACACCCCGGCCATACCGGTCAGGGGGATTACGATAAAAACGGTGGTGGGAAGGTGCAGAAAGTAGGCCGGAAAATGATTGACGATATTGGCCAGCAGCAGTTGCTTTTTGCCGATATGGCCTTCTTTGTAGAAATCGAACAGCATGGCATTGGCCGTTACACCGGAAAAAAAGGCGGCGGTAAACGCGGCTCCGCAGTGATCACCCAGGTTTGCAAACCGGAAGGCCGGCCTGGCCAGAACCGCCAGCTGCCGCGTCCAACCGCTGGCTTCAATCACCTGGCCCACAACCAGCCCGACACTGATAAACGTGAGCAGGCGGACCAGCGGAAAAACGAGTGCGCTGACAATCCTTTGCGCAGTGAGGTTTTCGAGAAAAAAAATCCCCGCGCAAAGCATAACGGTGGACAACAGCAGCGAAATTGCCAACTGCAACGGCAGGTTCTTCTGTTTTTGGACAGCCATAGACACACTATTTTTTTTTGGAAACAATCAATGTCCAGTACGTCGGTTTGCGGCGGATAAACGCCCGGATATCCCCGGTGATCTCTTCATCCGGAAGGCTGCAGCGCGTTACGCCCACACTGCCATCGAGCCGGTCAGCCTCATCCAGCGCGGAAACAATATCGCTCACATTGCGGTAGGCTTTTAAAAAAACCACTGTATCCGGATCGGCACTCATGGCCCGCAGGTGATTGCCCCCCTGGGCTCCCGATAAAACCAGCAGCGATTCTTCGCCCTCCACCAAAGGCTCGTTGAGGCTGGCCGCAGCGGCCTGGTAGGACGTGATACCGGGCACACTGATCACCGGCAGACCGGGGGCCAGCTTTTTGACCATTTTGAGCACATAGCCATAGGTGGAATAGGTCATGGAGTCCCCCAGGGTGATAAAAGCGATGCGCTGCCCTTTTTCCACCGCTGCAATCAGAATTCTGGCATTTTTTTCCCAGGCCTTTTCTTTTTCGGCTTCATTGCTGGTCATGGGAAAGTGCAGCATCCGAACATTGGTCAAATCGGGTATATGGGGCTTGGCAATGCTGACCGCCAGACTGTAGCTGTTTTTCGTGGAGGCCGCGGCATAGACCCGATCGACACTGTTCAATACCCTGGCGGCTTTCAGAGTGAGAAGCTCCGGATCTCCCGGCCCGACACCCAGTCCGTATAAAATCCCTTTTTTTAATGCCATTGAATCCTCTTTACTGACGTATACATTCATTCTCTTGTCTCAACCCTGTTGTTGCAACATTCGGATGAATTGTTCTGTGAACTGCTGCGGGTACAAAATCCGCCCGATGGTATATATTCCCGTCAGCAACCGCAGGGTTGGCCGGGAAACAATCATTTCGTCGATCACATAAATCTCCCCATCGGTCACCGCTTTGATCAGGCCGAATCCCGATTCGTCACGAATCAGGGTAACGGAAGGCCGGTTCATGGCTCCCTCCTGTGCCAGAAACACATCGATCTCTTTCCCCCGGGACAGCAGCTTCTCTTTCCCGTAGTTGGCGATGTTGCTCCCCCGGCTCGGGACGGCATCGGCGGCGACATTTATTCCGCCTGCGGTTTCAAGAGCAAAAATGGCAATGGCATCGGGAGAAAAGGTTTTCATTTTATCGTGAATCGACTCGAAGTAGACCTTTTTTTTCTCAAGGATCCCCTCCGTCACCTGCCGGCAGGCGTGAACGGTTTTGCGAAACCCGGCAATCATTTCCTGTGCGGCGGCTTCTCTGCCGGTCAGGGCCCCCAGGATTTCCCAATAAACCAGCATTTCATCCACCGTACCGGGCTGCAGAGAGACGACCGTGATACCCCATTTTTCCAAACGGCGGATAAGCGCCGGATAGCCCCGGTCGATCATGGGCCTCACCAGGACCAGGTCCGGACGGGCCGCCAGGTATTTTTCCGGATCGTCATGATAGGAAAAAACCGTTTTCCCTGCGGCGGCGGGCGGATATGTGTCGAAACGCCCCACCCCGACGATCTCTCGTTCCAGGCCCAGTTGAAACAGGTTTTCCGTATGGGCCCCGTAAAGGGAGATAATCCGTTTAAAAGGCCTGCCGACGTCTATCCGGCGGCCGCTGTTGTCCACCACCAGGCCGTCTTCCAAAAAAGCGGATTGAACCGTTTGGCCCATCGCAGCGGAAAGCCCGCACAAAAAGCAA
Organism: uncultured Desulfobacterales bacterium; assembly: GCA_964557055.1. Lineage (GTDB taxonomy): Bacteria > Desulfobacterota > Desulfobacteria > Desulfobacterales > CAZKYZ01 > CAZKYZ01. The sequence continues at coordinate 1,855 of CAZKYZ010000146.1, read as the reverse complement.
AACAGCAGGGCGGTCCCCAGGATGATCCGCCGCCGCCGGCCATACCGTTTCGGGCCGGACAGCATCTATTCCAGCCCCCGGAAAAAAACATATTGAGAGCGGGTAAACGGCTGCCAGGTGATTTGCGGTGCCACCTGGAAAACATCCCGAAGGGTTGCCTCGCTCAGCACCTCGCCGATGGGACCGAAATCCACCAGGCGGCCGTCTTTCATAAAAATCAGGTCATCACAAAACATGGTCGCCAGGTTGATATCCTGAAAGACGGCAATTACCGTTTTCCCGTCATGCACCACGCCTCTTTTGATCCGTTTCAGCATACCCAGCGTATGGCTGATGTCCAGGTTTGAAGTGGCTTCGTCCAGCAGCAGTATGGATGCATCCTGAGCAAGGGCCCGTGCCAGGATCACCCGCTGGCGCTCGCCGCCGGACAATTCCGTGATCAGCCGATTCTCGAATGGTCCGGTTCCGGTTTGCCGCATGACGGCCGCCACGATTTCCCGATCGGCTGCCGCCGGCTGGGAAAACCGTGGAATATGGGGATATCTGCCCATCATAACGATTTCCCGGGCGGTGAAGGGAAAATTGACCGTACTGGTCTGAGGAACCAGAGCGATTTCCCGGGCAAACCGTTTGCCGGAATAGCTTTCCATCGGTTTTCCCAGAAAAAAAATATCGCCGCTGTCCGGAGTTTTGTGCCGCACAAGCAGGTCCAGAAGGGTGCTTTTGCCGCACCCGTTGGGGCCCATCAAACCATAAAAACGACCGCGGGCAAACTCGAGAGAAAAGTCGTCGACGGCTTTTTTCTGCCCATAGGCATAGCGGATATGTTTCAGTAAAAACAGCATGGTTGCCCTAAGACCTCATTCCGGTCTGTTTTTTTCGAAAAATGTAGCAAAAAACCGGCCCGCCGATGAGCGCGGTCAATACCCCGATGGGAATTTCGGACGGCAAAACAGACCGGGTGATCGTATCAGCGGTCATCAGCAGTATGGCCCCCACCAGCACCGAAACCGGTATCAGTTTGCGGTTGTCCGGACCGGTTACCATTCGAATCATGTGGGGAACCAGCAACCCCACAAAACCGATGATTCCGGACACGCACACGCACACGGCCGCCACCAGGGATGCGGTTACCAGCAGTATCAGCGAAACTCTCCTGGTGTTCATACCCAGGGAGGAAGCTGTTCGGTTTCCCAGGGCGGCCAGGTTGAGGTCGCGGGCGAAATACAGAAAAACCGTCATGCCGGCGCAAAGCGCCAGGGAGGTCAGAGCCACATCCCCCCAGGTTCGTGAAGCGAAGCTTCCCATCAGCCAGAAAATAATAACAGCCACCTGTTCATCAGCCAGGTATTTAATAAAACTGAGGGCGGCCGACAAAATGGCGGCTACGATAATTCCGGAAAGAATCAGGTTGCTGGAAGAATACCCGCCGGCGGTTGCAGAAAGGTACATAACAAATCCAAGGGTCAGCACAGCACCTCCGAAGGCAAACAGGGGTACCGACCAGGTCCCCATAAAACCCACATTCAGCAAAAGTGCCAGGGAGGCCCCAAAAGCGGCTCCTGCTGAAATGCCCAGGGTATAGGGATCCGCCAGCGGGTTTAGCAAAATACCCTGGAAAATGACACCGGAAACCGCCAGTCCGCCGCCCACCGCTGCCGCCGTGAGAATTCTGGGCAGGCGCACATCCATGACCACAGTGGAAAACAACGGATCAAGTCCGGAAGCCCATTCCGGGTTCCCCAGCGCTTTGGCCAGGATAATTTGGAGCACATCCCCAAATGTCAGTCTGATATAGCAAATGGAACTCGACACGATGATACCGGTGCACAGGACAAGCGTAAGCACCGGAATA
>CAZKYZ010000145.1:0-8660 GCA_964557055.1 uncultured Desulfobacterales bacterium | reverse complement strand
TAGAGATTTGCCAAAGCCGGAACAGAGGATGACCGGCATATCGGGGCGTATTTTGGATACTTCCCGGGCGAGGTCTTCACCTGTCATTACCGGCATCGTTAAATCGGTGATAAGCAGATCGAATTTAGACGGATCGGAGCGTATCAATTCCAGGGCATCACCGGGATCCGTCTTGCTGACAACTAAATAACCCAGCTCCTCCAGCATAAGCATTCCGGTCTCCGCCAGCATCTCCTCATCATCCACAAGCAGTATCCACTCTTTACCGGTTGGCACATCTTCCGGGTCCTGCCGGTTTTCGGGCAATTCCATATTTTCCATCGGCAGGAAGATATGAAACGTCGATCCCATTCCGGGGCGGCTTTCCACCGAAGTGGCCCCATTGTGATCTTGGACGATTCCATGGACCGTTGCAAGTCCCATCCCCGTTCCCACATTGACCGCTTTCGTTGTGAAATACGGTTCAAAAATCCGGTCGATAATTGCAGGCTCTATTCCGGAACCGTTATCCCGAACAGTCAATTGTAAATACCGGCCAAAGGGAAGGTCCAATTCGGCACCTTCCCAATCGGCGTTTATGTCAACATCTGCAGTCGTTATTTCGATCATTCCCACGGAATCCCCAATGGAATGATATGCATTCGTAACAAGATTCATGACAATTTGATGGATTTGGGTCGGATTTGCCGATACTGTCAATGAAGTTTTTCTACTGGTGTACTTGATATCGATCGTTGAAGGTATGCTTGCCCGTAACAATTCAACGGCCTCGGCTACCAATCGATCGATTTCGACAACCTCTCTTTCCGGACGATTCTGGCGGCTGAAGGTAAGGATATGATGAATGAGCTTTTTCGCACGGTTACTTGCGTTTAGGATTTCTTCTATGTAGGCCACGACCTTTGGGTTTTCGGAACTTCGAACCTGGGCCAGATGGCTGTATCCGAAAATAGCGCCAAGTATATTGTTAAAATCATGGGCGATTCCGGATGCCAGCGTTCCGATGGCTTCCATTTTTTGAGATTGCTGAAGCTGTTTGGCTATGCGTTTGCGCTCGGAGATGTCCCGGATAATAACCAGCGCGTGTTTTTCACTCTTGATGGAAACGACCGAGACGGAAAGTTCGATCTGAATTTCGGATCCATTCTTTTTGCAGCCGGACATTTCTTGCATGACACCGGGTTGTGATGACTGTCCATCGGGAGAAACGGCAGTGGAAAAAGACCTTTCAAATTCCGCGTGTGCAAGAATATTGTTGACCTTTTTCCCCATGAGCTCTTCGTTTGTATAACCGAACATGGACTCAGAAGCCCGGTTGCAGTAAGAAATATAACCATCGGCGGTTATCATGGCGATTGCGTCATGGGCATTCGATGTGATCGTTCGAAATTTTTCCTCACTTTCCCGGAGGGCGGCTTCCGCTTGCCGGATGTTGGTTAAATCGTGCATGGAAGAGACGCTTTTTTCAGTTCCCGGGATAACCGCTACCCGGTTCAAAACCAGGCGAATACCCCCGTAGCGATCGATTAAATGAAACTCGTATTGACCCGGAGCATCACTTCCGCTAATTCTTCGCTTGTAGTGATACTCTTTCATGAAGGGGATATCTTCCGGTACAACGAATTCCGTCCATTTCTTGATACCTTCGATTTCCTCCTTGGAATAGCCGACCAGTTTTGCGAATTCCGAGTTGGCCATACTGATGGTTTTGTCTTTCTCGATAATCAAGGTTGCCGTTCCGGTGTTCTCAAAAATACTGCGATAGGCTTCTTCAGACTTTCGGAGAGCCGTATCGCTCTTTTTTTTCTCGGTAACATCTCTCGACATGAAAAGAATGGCGGTATTTCCAATGTTGGTGGCGGTACTTTCCTGGTATTGCCAATTTCCGGAGAGGTCTCTAACCCGGAATTCAAGCTTTTCGACAAAGCGAAACTCTTCCTTCCTTGCCGGTTTTTGCCCTTTCAACTCGATGTATCGTTCCAGCAGTGGAAACATTCGGAGTCTGTCTTCAGGATGAATGAACGATAGGACCGGTTTCCCCAATAATTTCTTTGGGTCGTATCCCATCAATGTATAGGAAGGGCTGATATAGGTATACAGCGGGTTCTGATCGAAGGTGGTTATGGAGATCAGATCGCCGGTATTGTCCACAATAAGGCGGTATTTCTCTTCACTTTCCAGGAGTTTTTTCCGGTCGGCCCGGTAGTTCTCCATTTCTTTTTCAAGTTTATGACAATGGTTTTCCAACTCCTGATATGTCGGTTTTTGAGACAATCGATTAACCTCTGCACAGGGTAACGGTTTGCTGGTGATCGGAAGGGATTATGCCCGTTCGCCGTTATGCGCTACGACCAGCAACAGCAGAATATCACAAGAGATATGTAGCCGCAAATTTATTTTTTTCCAGATGGCTTGGCGCGCATTGCCTCTGGAATGTGCGGGCCGCTTTGTTATTCATTTACCGTTCAATTCAGGAAAATATTTTTACAAAAGCCATAGAACGGTAATCAAAAATTCGTTCCAGCATTTTTCGAACCGTTAAACGATGCGCCATTTCACCGAGGATGCCCAAAGGCATCCGGTAATAAACACGGTCCAGCATCTGGGTGCCGTCAGAAGACTGCCGGATGCGGTGATAGTGATACCAGAAACGGTATGGTCCGATTCGCTGTTCATCGACAAAGGAATGCTTTTCCTGAATGTGCTTGATCTCGCTGACCCACAAACGACATCCAAAATGGGGAATCCGAACCGTATAGCTTACAAGCAGGCCGTTCTCCATTTTTTCAGGTACCTTCCCCAGGATTTTGAAATGCAGATTCGGAGGAGTGATACGGTTCAGGTTTTCCGGCCGGCGAATAAAATCCCAGATATCATCCAATGATGCGGACAGGATCTGTGTTCTTTCAATAAAATGCATATGTCACCCCGGGTAAATTTTGTAAATGCCGAGTTGCGGAAGGGAACTCCACAGACCTTCTTTCCATTGAGAAGACTACCGGATTTTATGCCTTTTCGTCAATGAGAACCAATTCGAAAAAAAGATCACCTGTTTACCGGGAATCCGGATTGTGGTATTTATACAAACTTTTGCATGTGTGCTTACGCGTTTTTTTAATGAAGGTTAAAGGAGTTTCGTATGGCCCTGTTTTCAAATCGAACGGCAATCCTCGGAACGGAGAATGCATTTAAAATCGGACCCCATATTGCCCGGGTAGACGCCATGGGGAAGCCGGTTATCAAACTGAACCTCGGCGAACCTGATTTCAGCGCCCCGGAGTGGGTGAAATCAGAGGTTATCCGGCATATCCAGGCGGACAATTCCCATTATTGCGATCCGAAGGGCATTCTGTCCCTCCGAAAAGCCATCGCCAGGCAGATTAACGAAACCCGCAGGCTGGATGTCACGGCTGAGCAGGTATGCGTATTCCCGGGTGGTAAACCGTCCATCGGTTTTACGCAGCAGATCTATTGTAACCCGGGTGATGAGATTATCTATCCAAGCCCGGGCTTCCCGATTTACGAATCGTTCGTTGCTTATACCGGTGCCGTACCGGTTCCGCTGCACCTTGCCGAAGAAAATAATTTTACGTTTACAGCAGAGCAGCTGGGAGAGCGGATCACCCCGAAAACGAAGCTGATTATTCTCAATTTTCCTTCCAACCCCACCGGCGGTGTCGCGACCCGGGAACAGCTCGAGGCCATTGCCGGGATCATTATGGCCAAATGCGATGGCGATGTGCGCATCTATTCCGATGAGATTTATGAGAATATAATTTTTGACGATCGGTCCCATTTCTCCATCGCCTCGGTGCCGGGAATGGAAAAACGGACGATTATCAGCAGCGGCTTTTCAAAGAGCTTTGCCTGGACCGGTGGAAGATTGGGATATGCCGTGCTGCCGTCGGAAAGAGAAGCGGACGCTTTTAAAAATATGAACATCAATTATTTTTCATGTGTTTCCCCTTATAACCAGGAAGGCGCTCGGGAAGCCCTCGAAAATCCCGCTTCCGGTCCTTGGATGGCGGACATGACGGCCACTTTCGAGAAACGCAGAGACGTTGTTCTGGACCTGTTGAACGCGATCGAAGGGCTATCCTGCCGCAAACCTGGAGGAGCATTTTATTTGTTCCCGAATATTTCAGGTGTTTGTCGCAGATTGGGCGTTTTTGAAGCTATGGACGGACTCCCGGAAACGATCCGCAAGGCAACGTCACCATCCACCCTGTTTCAGATGTTCGCCCTATACCGTCACCAGGTTGCCGTCATGGACCGTCGGTCGTTTGGGACTATCGGTTCCGAAAATATGCATTTTCTGCGCCTGTCCATTGCAGCTGACTTAAAGACTCTGGAGGAAGGCGTTCGTCGAATCGCGCGGGCAGGGGCGGATCGGGACGGCTTCCGCCGGTTTGTTGCGTCTGGTGAAAACCTTTACTAACAGGCTGTCAAAGGGGTTTCAGGACGTTCATGGCAGTAACGATAATAATTGTGAAACTCCTTCTACAGTTCGAAAATATCACCGGTGGCCATATAGCCAAGCTTTTTCCCCATGATCTCTTTCAGGGTGGAAAAGGCCTTTTTACCGGTGCAATGGCCGGTGTAGTACATCTCAACCGGGTAGGAGAGGAGTTGACGCCCAAGATCCATAACCTCCGCCGGTGATCCTGCCATGGTGTTGAATATGGGGATACCCATCAGGTGAAACCCGCCGAATACAGCCTGAATTGCTTTGCCCGGAAACCGAGCGGTAACCGTGTCCAGCATATTGAGGATCCCGTTGTGGGAACATCCCGTGAATACGATCAGACCTTTTTTGCCTTCTATGACCAGCATAATTTCGTGATCAAAATGATCCGGCACCAATTTTCCGTCGTGTTTTCGGAACAGTTTGGCATTGCCCTTAGGGATCGGTTTGGCCTGCTGAATTGACGTCAGGATATGTGCATCCGGAACGATCTCCGTTTCACCGCTCAGGAAAACCAGGCGATTCCCATGATTATTCAAAAGGGCCGGATCAAGTCCGATGGGCTTGGAAAGAAGTCCCCCAAAGGCCCTGAAGTAAAATTCCGTTGCCGTGGATTTTCCAAGATAAACAGTGGCACCGGCATTCTTTTTGAAGAATTGGAGCAATCCGCCGCCGTGGTCGTAATGATGGTGTGACAACACACAGAATTTTACATCCGCAATGTTGATGTTCATGGCGCCGGCATTACGATCGAAACGGGAGGACGCGCCGGTATCGAAAAGGAATTCGCCGTGAGCATCTGCGATGTGCAATGAAAGGCCGTGTTCCGATTCCAGCTCCTGCCGGTTATCCGGTTTTGTGTTTTCAATCAGTACGGTAATCTTCATTAAGAGCCTCGTACACAGTCGGTTTTGGGAATTGTTGCGGAAACGTATAACAGGATACAAGAAATGGAGGTTATGCGCAATAGCTAACAACAAACCTAAAAAAAATGTAGCGGTCCAGCCATCAACGCCAGGTGATTGGCGGCTGCTTTCGAACGGGCAGGCAGTGATAGGCAAACCTGGGATAGCCGACCAGCATGGCACCGAAACACTGATTAATGTCAATCAGGCCATTGAAACCCTCTCGTTCGCTGTATCAGCAGCATATCCGCAAGTACCAGGGCAGCCATGCCCTCGACAATGGGGACTGCCCGCGAAACGACACAAGGATCATGTCGTCCTTTGGCGGCCAGGGTAACATCTTCTCCCCTGAAGGTTACGGTTTGCTGTTTTTTTCCGATTGTGGCCGGTGGTTTGAAAGCGACGCTGAAGAAGAGGGGCTCCCCGTTGGTGATGCCTCCTTGTACGCCGCCGCTGTTGTTGGTAATTGTGCCGAGACGGTTTCCTTTCTGAACAAACATATCATTGTGTTCCGATCCCAGGCTATGCGTTCCCTGAAAACCGGAACCAATTTCAAATCCCTTGGTGGCTGGGATGGAAAGCATGGCCTGTGCCATGCGCGCTTCCAGCTTATCAAAAACCGGTTCTCCCAATCCCGGCGGAACATTGCGGCAGATACAGGATACGGTGCCGCCGATGGAATCGGAAAGGGCCTTTATGCGCAGTACTTCAGCCTCCATTTTTTGGGCTGTTTTCAGATCAGGGCAGCGTATCGCCGTTCGGTCCACTTCGGATCTTGTTAGATCCATGATCGAAAACGGGGGTGCGGAGATTCCCCCGACACTATTCACCCAGGCCACAATCTCGATCCCAGCTGCGGCCTGCAGCAGTTTTTCAGCAACAGCTCCGGCCGCCACCCGACCAATTGTCTCCCGGGCACTGGAACGCCCCCCACCGCTGGAGGCCCGAATGCCGTATTTCATCTGGTAGGTGTAATCGGCATGGGAAGGTCTGGGAATTTCAGACATGCTGCTGTAATCACCGGGACGCTGATCTTTGTTGGCCACCATCAGGGCGACGGGTGTCCCCAGGGTTTTACCGTGCTCGGTTCCCGACAGAATAGTGACTTGGTCGGCTTCCTTCCGGTCAGTTGATATCCTGTTTTGCCCGGGCCTGCGGCGATTTAGCTGGGGTTGAATATCTTTTTCCGTTAATCCCATGCCACCCGGGCAACCGTCGATGACAACACCGACGCTTCGACAATGGGACTCTCCATAAGTCGTTATTCTAAAAATGGTTCCAAACGAGCTGGACATGATCCGGCACCCCTTATTGTGTATCGATGATCCTGTTAGGCATAATGATAAAATCTTTTAACATAGCGGCTACCTCAGGTTCAACGAATATTCTGAAGCAGTTTGGGAAAAGCGTAAAATCGTGTCCGGCAATCCCATGGAAAACCGTTCCATCGGCATCGCTATCGTCCGAACTGGCAGGATATTTTTTAGGCAAATGGGCAATTGTATTATCGCTGGCTACTTTTCCACCTTGACAGTAAAGAATCAGTTTGACATATTTCAAAGAGTTTTGAAAAATTGTTTTGCTTTGCAAAGCAGCCGGCTACGCTCCAAATTATCGTCAAAAAGAATTAGTGATAAAGAATGAACGATAATCTGTATCGATTAAACAGTGCTTATCTCGTACCAATCCCGATGGAAAGTTGTTCCCAAACGATCACCCTCAGGCCGGGTGAGACTACGATCGGCAGGGATGAGGCCAATCAAATCAAGATTGATCTGGGTGGTATATCCAGATTTCACGCAAGAATCCGGCGGGAAAAGGGACATTTCGTCGTTACCGATCTGGAATCCCGGAACGGAACATATATTAACAAAAAGCGTATCCGACAAGCGGTTTTGAAAAACGGCGATAAACTGGATTTTGGAAAGCGATCCTTTCTTTTTTCTCTGAAACATCCGGATGCTCCTGAAATGGCGGGCGACCTGCCGAGCCCGTTTCTGGATACCGTGTTTATCAGTTCGGACGATCTGGAAATGGCTGAGATGGTTTCCAGCAAAGCGGAAACAGCTGCCCGACGGTTTTTTGATGCCCCTCAAAAGCGAGATGATATCGCAGCGGGGTATGCCGCTGAAGCTTACCGCAGGCTTTGTTTGCTGTATAATCTTAGTGACGATCTAAAAGCAGCGCAAGCAACCGGTGAAATTGTGGACCGATGTATCGAATATATATTAAATGCAATACCATCTACCGAGCGGGTTGTTGCCATGATGAAATCCGGTTCTTCCGACCAAATGGAGCCCAGACGGGTTAAATACCGGGACGCTCGGCCGGAAGAAGCATCCATTCCGATCAGCCGCACGATCTTAAAAAAGGCTCTTGAAGAAAAACTGGCTCTTGTTTACAGCGACGTAGAAGCGGATGAAGATATGAACATCACGGACTCCATTCGCCTGCACAGCCTGAAATCAATCATTTGTGTCCCCATCAGTACAGGCGATACGGTAGTGGGGGTATTACAGCTGGACACCAGTGATATGATAGCCCCCTTCAACCGCCAGGATATGGAATTTGTCGCCGCTATTACCAATGAAATGGCCCTTGCCATCGACAACTTGAGACTGAACAGGCGAGTCGTTAATAATGAACGCATGGCGGCCATCGGAATGACGATTACCAATGTGGCCCACAATATAAAGAATATTCTGATGATGAATCAAGGTGCCGAAGAATTGATGGATTTGAGCCTGGCCGGCATTGAAGAGGAAACAGTTTTACAGAACTGGAAACTTGTTCGGCAAAGCATGAAATTAATAGCGGGTCTGGCAGCGGACATGCTCAATTTCGCCAAGGTGAGTAAAGCAGTTTTTATAAAAATGGATGTCAATGTCCTGCTTTACCGTAACCGCGATCTGTTTAAGGGAAACTACGGTAAAAAAGGAATTGATATAGAAATGGATCTTGATCCCGATTTGCCGGAGTGGGTTATCGATGAGCTGGGTTTGCAAAATTCCATCCTCAACCTGGTCGGCAACGCAGCGGATGCACTTAAAGGCAGGAAAGGCGGAAAAATTCGGATCGTAACAAGCATCAATTCGAAAGACCAGCTTGTCATCCAGGTCGCTGACAATGGCGGCGGCATCCCTCAGGAAAATATGGAAAAAATTTTTGAGCTTTTTTATACCACCAAAGGAACCCAGGGTACCGGGTTCGGATTGCCGATGACCCTCCGATTCGCCGAAAGCCTCGGAGGTAAGGTCAAGATCGACTCCGAAGTTGATATCGGCACTACC
>CAZKYZ010000144.1:0-8663 GCA_964557055.1 uncultured Desulfobacterales bacterium | reverse complement strand
GGGAAGTGCTTCTACTAGGATATCGGCGACGTTCGGTGTCATTTTAAAAGTCTCTTATCGATTGGGGTCTACAGAATAAACCGGGAGAGATCTTCATCGTCCCGGATACTCTTCAATCTGTCTTCCACATCGGCAGCGGTAATGCTGACATGGCTGCCGCTCCTGTCCGGAGCCTCATAGAGGATGTCTTCCAATAGACACTCCATCATCGTGTGCAACCGTCTGGCACCGATGTTCTCGGTCCGTTCATTGACTTCTTCCGCCATTTCAGCAATTTTCTCGATGGCATCATCTTCGAAAGAAAGCCCAACCCCTTCGGTTCGCAACAAGGCGATATATTGCAAAAGAAGCGCATTTTTCGGCTCCGTAAGGATTCTATAAAATTCTTTTTTGCCCAGGGCATTTAATTCCACGCGGATGGGGAACCTCCCCTGAAGTTCCGGTATCAGATCCGACGGCTTGCTGGCATGGAATGCGCCGGAAGCGATAAACAGAATGTGGTCTGTCTTCACCGGGCCGTACTTTGTCGTAACCGTACTTCCCTCCACAATCGGCAACAGATCCCGCTGAACACCTTCGCGCGATACATCCGGGCCCTGATTGCCATTTTTACCGATGATTTTATCGATTTCGTCCAAAAAAATGATCCCGGATTGCTCCACTTTTCGTATGGCTTCCTTGATTACCGTGTCCATGTCAACCATCCGCTGAGCTTCCTCCTGGGCCATTATGGACAGGGCTTCCGGCACCTTCACTTTCTGCGTTTGGTATTTTTGGGAAGCATGCCCCCGAGCATGTCCTTCAGATTGATGCCCATTTCTTCCATGCCGGCATTGGAAAAAATTTCGATCATCGGTATATTGCTGTCGGTCACATCCAGGTCCACATAACGCTCATCCAGCTTTCCGCTTTGCAGCATAGACCGCAATTTTTCTCTTGTAGCACTGTTGGATTGTTCCGGCAAAGCCATTGGGTCGGTTGGTGATTGCCCCGCAACCCCGATCCCCTGAGGCCCTGCGGGAGCCTTGGGCAGCAATAGATCCAACAGCCGCTCCTCCGCCACTCCAGCCGCTTTGGCGCGGACGCGTTCCTGTTCGCGAGCCCGCAACTGCGTGACTGTCAGTTCCACCAGGTCACGGATCATCGACTCTACATCCCGGCCGACATAACCGACTTCCGTAAATTTGGAGGCTTCTACTTTGCTGAACGGCGAATCCGTCAGGCGGGACAGTCTGCGGGCGATTTCTGTCTTTCCCACCCCGGTGGGGCCGATCAGGATAATATTTTTGGGAGAGATCTCGTCTCGCAGGTCTTTTTCGACCTGCTGCCGCCTCCAGCGGTTGCGCAGTGCAATGGCCACCGATTTTTTAGCCGCTGCCTGGCCAATCACGTATTTATCAAGTTCTGCTACAATTTCAGATGGTTTCAAGTCTTCCATATCGTATTCTTTCATCGTAACCTACCAGCCTGATGTTCTTTCGTAAAGGCCCTGGCAGGCAATCCCGGGTTATCCAAACTTTCTACATTTCTTCGATGGTAATTTGTTCATTGGTGTATATGCAGATGCCTGCGGTAATTTTCATGGCGCGTTCAACAATGCTGCGGGCGTCCAGTTCCGTACTCTCGAGCAACGCCATCGCCGCCGCTTGCGCGACTACCCCTCCGGATCCGATGCCGATAACACCCTCTTCCGGCTCAATGACATCCCCATTTCCGGATATGAGAAGCATTCGTTCCTCATCCACGGCAATCATCAGTGCTTCCAAACGCCTCAGGAATTTGTCGGTTCGCCAGTCGCGGGCCAGTTCCACGGCGCTGCGCGTCAGGTTGCCGTTGAAACGTTCCAATTTCTCTTCCAGCCGCTCGGAAAGATTCAATGCATCGGCGGTGGTCCCGGCAAATCCGACGATAATGTTATCGTGATAGATCCGGCGAACCTTCTTGGCACAATGTTTGATAATATTGGCCCCCAGGGTTATCTGGCCATCCCCCGCAATCGCCAGTTTACCGTTACGCCGAACTGCCAGTATCGTTGTTCCGTGAAAATCCATGTTTTCCATCTCTGTTTACCCGCTCCTCGGATGGGCCTTGTCATAGGAAGCCATTAGCCTGTCAATACTGACATGCGTATATTTCTGTGTTGTGGAAAGGCTCTTATGGCCGAGTATTTCCTGAACGGTTCGCAGATCGACCCCGGCATCCAGCATGTGGGTCGCAAATGAATGCCGGAATGTATGTGGCGATATTTTGGTCAGTAAACCGCATTGCAAAACCATATCGTCCAGTATCCTGGCAATTGACCGCTGGCTGAGTCTTCCCAGACGATTGTTCAGAAACAAGGGCTTCTCGATGTCATTATCCACATTTTTTTCTTCCACCAGTTGACCTCGGTACTTCCGGATATGCCCCAGTGCCTTCTGGCCGACCGGCACAATCCTTTCTTTGCGTCCCTTGCCCGTGACCCGTATCAGTCCCTGTTCATAATCGATGTTGCCGACATTCACCCCCACCAGTTCCGAAATCCTGATTCCAGTGGAATAAAGTGTCTCAAAAATGGCCCGGTTGCGTATTTGCAAAAGACCTTTTAGGGAAATGAAATCCAACAATCGAAACATTTCATCAACCGTCAAGTAAACAGGGATGGATTTTTCCTGTTTTGGCGTCAGAATTCGTTTGGCCACATTATCGCGGATGTATCCAGTCCTGACAAGGTAGTTGAAAAAGGTTCTCAGGGCAGACAATTTCCGAGCGATGGTTGTTTTTTTATGAAGCCGATGAAGGTAACCGAGGTACCCCCTGACCGCCAACTCATCAATGGCCGCAATACCGGAAGCCGATTCTCCCGACGGAGTTCCGTACTCCTCGTCTTTTCTGGCCGGAGCACCCTCCTCGGCCAGAATACCCTCTTCAGATAGATACCTGAAAAACCCTTCTATGTCGTTCCGGTAGGCCCTGCAGGTTTGTTGCGAATATGCTTTTTCAGCCGAAAGCATCTCCAGAAACTTTTCGACCAGGCTATGAAATGGTCCATTTTTCATGGATTTACCCTAATGCTGCAAAAACCGGAGGGGTTATTACCGGGGGAATGCGATCAATGATTCAATTTCACGCCAACTGGAAACCTCCATGAAGGGGTGTGTTTCCCGGTTCCAGGGTTGTCTATAGAGAATCGGGGTGATACCGCATTCGCTCAGCAGATGACAGGTATCGAGGCGGTCTTCTACAAAATGGGTAATCCCCCGTTCCAGCAAAATATCGGCTTTGGCATCAAAAGACCCGGTACTGATAATTTCTACATCTTTGGCACCGAAACCGAACTGCTCGTCAAGCCAGCAATTGACAGGGCCGGGATATGGCCTGGCCGTGACAAACAGAAGTGGTTTTGCCTCACCGGACAACCGGGTCAAAACCGGTTTTACCCCATCCATCGGTTTAAGCGGAATGGTGTAGTTGCCATCGATCAGATCAGAAATGATCGATTCAAGCACAGCCGGATCCATATCCAGGCACTCTTCCAGGGAATAGCAGACAATATCTTCATAACGCATCGAAGTGATATTGTGTTTGACCCTGGCAATGTCCAGAAACAAGTTCATGGTATCCGCCACGACGCCATCGATATCAAAAGCCAGAAAACCGGGAGTAATCTTCATATTGCAGACGGTCAGGCTGTCTTACGTGTCTTTTTCTTGAGACGGATAATCCGTTTACGGAAAATTGCCGCCATCTTGGTATCGTCCACTTCAATGGCGTTGTCCCGCTGGACTTTGAACTCTTTAATTTTCTTTTTTAGTTCCCGGACAAATCCCAAATTTTTAGAGCTGGATTTGTCTTCAATGTCGCGAGCCTGTTTGATGGCTTTGAGGAGCTCCGGTTTGTTCATCCCATGCACACCTACGATTTCCGGAATTTCCTTTGCAATCTCACGCATTTCGGTAGCGGTCATTTTATCCAGAGGCTTTTCTTTGGTTTGTTTCTCTCCCATCTTTATCGGCATCTCCTTTTGCGAATCAAAAAAAATATAGCGGAGGTTACGATCCCCCGCCCATTATTCTCCGGCCGCATTCCCATTTTCCGCCGCATCTTTGCCAGGGTTTCCTATACGGATGGTGGCCGGTTGGACCAATTCCTGCAAAAATAAAATTAATAACTCATTTTATTATTTTCTGTCAACTGTAATCACCATTTTCACGGCAAGCCCGCCACGACTCAAACGCTCAATGGAAGTCTCATGGCATGCATCAGTTTTTTGATATCGTCCCAAGTGTCTCTTTTTTTTTTCGGATTCCGCAGAAGATAGGCCGGATGAAAGGTAGGCATCAGGCGGATATCCGCCTGCCACGGGTGAAATTTGCCCCGCAAGGACGAAATGGGCAGTTTGGTCTGCAACAAGGCATGTGTGGCGGTAGCACCCAAAGCGCAAATAAATTCAGGTTGAATAGCTTTCAATTGTTGAACCAAAAACGGCAGACAGGATTCGATTTCATCCGGTTCCGGATTCCGATTCCCGGGAGGCCGACATTTGATAATATTGGCGATATATACATCCTGCCGCGACATCCCCATGGCGTTAATGATTTTATCCAGGAGTATTCCGGCGGCACCGACAAAAGGCCTGCCCTGCTGGTTTTCTTCATGTCCAGGCCCTTCTCCGACGAAAACCAGGCGCGCCTGCGTGTTTCCTTCGCCAAACACGATGGTCTTTCTGGTCTCCGCCAGCACGCATCTCCGGCACTCCCCCAGTCGCCGACGGATATCCATAACCGTTTCAGATGGGTATTCTTTTCCCCTGTGGTGCTTCCCCGGGACAGCAACAATGGCAGGATTACAGTCAAAACCGCTGCATCCGATTTCTTTCAGCCATCGCACCAGGTTCCCGGTTTGCACCAGAAGGTCGCTGTACGCATCGGGATCGACGTACTGTTTTCCCGAAAAAGGGGGCGGATCGTTGTTTACGCGAGTCATGAGGAGTCAGACCATCAAATCAACAATGCGGTCCAGAATTATGTAGGCAATCTCGTTTTTGCTCATGGACGGAAGATCCTCTTTGCGGCCATCCCTGAAAAAAAAAGTCACAATATTATTGTCGCAGCCGAATCCGGATGTCGGTTTGCCAACGATATTCCCGACAATCATGTCAAGGTTTTTCTGCTTCAGTTTCTTGGCGGCATTTTTTTCAAGATCTTGTGTTTCAGCAGCGAAACCCACCAGTATTTGATTTTTTTTGCGTCGTCCGATTTCCTTTAAAATATCTTTGGTTTTCTGAAGAGACAGGGTGATTTCTTCCTGGTCCTTTTTGATCTTGTGGGTTTCCTGTTTTTTGGATGTATAATCGGAAACGGCCGCGGCCTTGATGACGATATCGGCATTGTCCAGGTGTTCAAATACGGCCTGGGCCATGGCTTCACTCGTCTGGACATCGATACAGGTAACACCGGGAGGCTTTGGAAGAGAAGATGGCCCGGAAATTAGAATAACATCAGCACCCCTCTGTCGGGCTGCCCGCGCAATGGCATAGCCCATTTTACCAGACGATGGATTGGAAATAAAGCGGACGGGATCGATCGGTTCCCGGGTCGGACCAGCGGTAACCAGCACCTTTTTCTGGTGCAGGTCTTCCGGTGTCAGGCAGGCGATAACCTGATCGTAGACGGCTTCGGGGTTCGGCAAACGCCCGGGGCCGCTTGTACCGCAGGCAAGATCGCCCTCCTCCGGTTCAAGGATATAGCAGCCGTCTTGTTTCAGTACTTCCAGGTTGCGCTGAACGGCTCGGCTGCAGAACATGTTGGTATTCATGGAGGGACAGAGAAGCACGGGGCAGGTCACCGCCAGCATAAAGGTGCTCAGGGCATCATCGGCGACGCCGTTGGCAAGTTTTCCAATGAGATTGGCTGTGGCCGGGGCAATGATAACGAAATCCGCCTCCTCGGCCCAGTATATATGTTTTATGGAGGCTTCACTGCTTCCGTTTTTGCGTTCAAAGAGGCTGGTACACACCGAATTGCCGGACAACGCTTCAAAGGTCAACGGCCCGACGAATGCCTGGGCGTTCTGGGTCAGAATAACCCTCACATTGGCGCCACCTTTTATCAAAAGGCGCAGCAGTTCAACGCTTTTATAGGCAGCGATGCCACCACATACGCACAAGACAATGTTTTTATTTTTAATGGTGATACTCATCTTCAACAAAAACCTTTACACGGTACCGCCCCCCCCGGCGAATATGGCCGGCGAATCCTTTACCCGAAGAGCAGAATTTATTTGGCCAGTCCCGATTCTTCTATTTGAGCGCCGCCTTCAAAGGATATGGAGGAGGAACCGTCCTGGCCGTCAACGGTAGGAACGACACCGATCTCAACCTCCGTTGTCATGGTATGATCCATGATATTGATGACACACCAGCGATTTTCTTTCTGGAAAAGCAAAATGGACCGTTTGGGCGTTCGGAAACTTGCAATTTCAGTCCATTGGTCTTTTCGCATGTTGGTTTTGAAAAAATTGACCAGGGAGTTTTTTTCCACATTTCCGCTCAGGGTCATCACGCCCGTCCGAAGCCCGGCACTTGCAATTACATAGGTAGCGTCATCGTCAACGCTCAGCTCACTGGGAACGAGAACATCTCCGAAATCGTAATAAAGCGAAGATGCCGCGTTTTCACTGGCATCACTGGAAAACGTTTCCGTGATCCAGTTACTGCTGCTCCCGCTACAACCGGCGATTGTCAGCAGGATTACCGACAAGACCGTAAGAACACACAAAAAAACCGGTTTTCCATCACGGATACTCTTCATAATACAATTTCCTCCTAAAATTAAGCTGTTCCCGTTACCGTTCTCGACAGTCAGACTTATCTTACCGGACTGTTTTGAAATAATCAATTGTCTTCTGCAGTCCGGCGGCCATGCCTGTTCCCGGCTTCCAGCCGAGCAGGCGCTTCGCCAACGATATGTCCGGCATGCGCCGAACCGGATCATCCTCCAGCTTCTCCATATGAATGATCTTCGATTGACTGCCGGTTGCCACGACAATGCGCCTGGCCAGTTCGATAATACTGATCTCATCCGGGTTGCCCAGATTCACCGGTCCGATTATCGCGTCGCTGCTGTCCATCATTTTGACCATTCCCACCACCAGGTCATCCACGTAGCAGAAGGAACGGGTCTGACAACCGTCACCATATATAGTGATATCCTTCCCCGACAACGCCTGAACAATAAAATTGCTGACGACCCTGCCGTCGTCCGGCTTCATGCGGGGTCCATATGTATTAAAAATGCGGACGATCTTAATGACAACCTGGTTCTGGCGATGGTAATCGCTGAATAGTGTTTCGGCGCAGCGCTTGCCTTCGTCGTAGCAGGAACGGATCCCCGTGGTGTTCACATTGCCGAAATACGACTCCGGTTGGGGATGTACGGCCGGGTCCCCATAGACTTCACTGGTTGATGCCTGCAGAATTTTCGCCCGTACCCTCTTGGCAAGACCCAGCATGTGAATAGCGCCCATGACGGAAGTTTTTATCGTCTTGACTGGATTGTACTGATAATGGATTGGGGATGCCGGACAGGCCAGATTGTAGATCTCGTCGACTTCCAGAAAAATCGGCTGGACAATATCGTGGCGGACACACTCGAAATTCGGCTCACCTGCAAGACACTCGATATTCTGTTTGCGGCCCGTGAAAAAATTATCCAGGCAAATCACTTCATGGTCGCGCCTGACGAGATATTCGCAAAGATGGGAACCGAGAAAGCCGGCACCGCCGGTTACCAGGATTCGTTTAGGGCTCTTTTTCAAGGGCACCTCCAGATGATCACCCAGACCTGTGGCACTCCCGGGTCAGAAGTGCGTCAGCGCAGGAATTCCAATAGGATAGACATTAAATCCGATATCAAACAAAGATTGATGGTCCAGCAGGTTCCGGCCGTCAAAAATAAAGGCCGGTTTTTGCATGGATTGAAATATGGTCCGATAGTCCAACTTTCGGAAAAGATCCCATTCGGTCATGACGGCAATGGCGTCACAACCATTGGCGGCCACATACGGGTCTTCTATAAAAAGCACCTGGCTGCCCATTCCGGGAAAGTCTGTTTTGGCGTTCTCCAGGGCTTTGGGATCGGTAATTACGATCTGAGCTTGCTCCGCTAACAATTTTTTTGATATGCCAATCGCGGGGCTCTCTCTCGTATCGCCCGTATTGGCTTTAAAAGCGAATCCCATGATACAGATTTTTTTGCCGGCCAGCGTATTGAACATGGCGTTCAGCATGGTCATGAAAAATCGTTCGGTCTGGTATTCGTTGATACGAATAACGCCCTCCCAGTAATCGCCCACGGTCTCCAGACCGTAATTCCGACAGATGTAGACCAGGTTGAGGATATCTTTTTTAAAACAGGAGCCGCCAAAACCGATGCTGGGATTCAGAAACTTATCCCCGATACGTTTATCCGTGCCGACAGCGCGGCCTACTTCGCGAATGTCGGCATTTGTTTTTTCACACAGGGCCGATATGGAATTAATCGAGGATATCCGTTGTGCCAGAAAGGCGTTGGCAACGAGTTTGGATAATTCACTGCTCCAGATATTGGATTTGATGATCTTCTCCCCCGGTACCCAGCAGCTGTATAGTTTCACCAGCTCCTCTCGGGCTGCCCTGCCAGAGG
>CAZKYZ010000143.1:0-8714 GCA_964557055.1 uncultured Desulfobacterales bacterium | reverse complement strand
CTTCATAACCGTAAGCCATTACATCAATAGCTGCCATCAAGTCTTCGCTCATTTCAACCCCCTTTCGCATTTTTTGTTGGATGCCGCCCCGTAAAATTTGAAGGTTACTTTTACACGAGCCCCTGGTTCCCGCCGCCGGCTGTCTTCAGGCGTTCGGCAAGTTCGTGATGACCCCTCTGTTGTGCACACGTCAGGGCCGTACGACCGTACGGGTCTTTTGCATTGACAATCGCACCCCTGTCTATCAGCAACCTTACAATTTCGATATGGTTCCAATATGCGCCGATTATCAAGCCTGTTGTACCTTTGTGGTTTCGGGTATTCACGTCGGCGCCCTTGTTTATCAGCCTACTCGTTTTATCAAAATTATTGTTTTGGACGGCCCCTAAAAAGTCCAGATCCATGCTGTCCTGTTTCGATAAAACCGCTCCTGCACCTTTGAGCAATGTTATCATTTTTCTTTTCCTGCGGATCGCGGCCAGTTTTAATGCTGTCCAGCCATGCGCGTCTCTACTGTTTACATCGGCTCCATTTTCAACCAGTATGCTTATTGTTTCCGCCGCAATGATATCCATGCGGGCCTCGGTGGTGCTCTTCTCGTCGTATAGTCCGCTTCTGTTTTTACATATCTTCCATGTCAAATCATTCTGTAATTCGAGTTCCTTTGCCCTTAGTGCCCATATCATGGCTGTCGCGCCATTATTGTCTTGCGCGTTTACATCGGCCCCGTGTTTCAGCAATGTTTTTACCGTATCCTTATCACCGAATTGCGCGGCCTCCATCAACGTGCTCCTGCCGTTATCGTCTTTCGCATTCGGCGCCGCTCCGTACTTCAATAAGATCTCGGCCGTATCCGCATTTCCGGCCAAGATCAGGGCGGTTTCACCCTGCCCGGCACTTGCATATACAGCAGCCCCATTTTCCAGAAGGAACGTAACGGTTTGCGCATTGCCATAAAATGCGGCCGACATCAAGGCGGTAACCCCGGCATTGTTTGCAGCATTCACATTTGCCTCTTTGTGCAGCAAGGCTTTAAGCGTATCGATTCGGTCATCTTTTGCGCTCAGTATTAAGGCGGTACCCCCATTTTCTGAAGATATATTCACATCGGCCCCATTTTCTATCAGGATATTTACAATTTTATGGTTGCTGCAAAGTGCCGCTTTGATCAGGGCGGTCTCGCCATATTTGTCTCTGGCATTCACGTCAATCCCAATTTTCAGCAGCGCTTTTACGATGTCTGTGTCGCCGCTGAATGCCGCCGACAAAAAAGCGGCCGTACCATTTTTTTCCTGCTCGGTTACCCCTTCTTCCAGCAGGGCGCCTAAAATGTCCGGATTTCCAGAAACTGCAGCCATTTTCAACAGGGTGGAACCATGCGGCCCGACTCTCATCCTGACATCTGCTCCGTTGCCCAGCAGAATTTTTATTATATCCATATACCCGGCCCCGATTGCCATTGCCGGAGCGGTGAATCGTTCGTTATTTCTTATATTTACGTCGGCACCAGCCACAAGTAACAGCTTTACGATGGCGGTCCGGCCTGCGGATACGGCTGCCATCAGCGCTGTTGTTCCTTCGGTATCTTGCGCATTCACATCGGCACCTTTTTCAAGCAGGCATATCAACGCAGACACGTCACCATTTCCTGCCGTCGCTATTAGGGCATCTTTTTTAGGTCGCCACAATTTCAGGTCCATTCCAGCCTCCTCCACCCGCGAGGACGAAAACAGTATTTTATCGAAGCAGGTGCTTGAGATCTGGCACCAACTTTTTGGCATCATCGGCAAAACCTGTAATATCCCCACCGAGGTTTCCGGTGTCTTTGCCCCCGCAGTGATAAACCGATCCGGAGAAGATCTCATTTCCTTTATGCGAACAGGAAATCCTTTCGTTCGTTCCACCCGAGCAACCGTCGTCATCAGGGAAGGAACAATTTGCGATTTTATGCTTTTCTAAAGACGCCCTGAGATCATCAAACTGTCGGGGTGTGATTTCATATGTCTGGTCTGCCAGGATTTCTCCATAGCTGTCTACGATAATTCTAACTTTCTTCGAAGTAATGGTTATAACATAGCTCCTGTGATAATCTGGAGGGACGGAAGCGTCTCCGAAATGATAGGTAATTTCGCTAATTGCAGTGTTGTTCATTTTGGTTTCTCCATCACAATTGGCGCATGCGCCAATTGCCGCTAAAAAGACAGATAACACCAGTAAAAGCAGTATGCCGGTTTTTCTCGAACCGCCGATTGTGAAGTGTTCTAATTTCATTTTTATGGATGGAAAGTTGCTATCGCCAGTGCGCTATCGCGTTCGCGTAGTACCGTAAGGTCGGCTCCTCTTCCAACTCGGCCGTGAACCGGCCGCCGGACACGGAAATCAGGCGCCGCATTCGTAAAAATTCGACCGCATCCACGATCGTCCGTGCCCTGGTGCTGCGCGGCACTTCGAAAATCGGCGCGCCCTCTGCTTTGAGTTCGTCTATTAGCTGATTGCAACGCTTTTCAATTTCCAAGATATCGATTTGTTCGCCCAGAGCCTCTATAAAAACCGTAGAAATCAGCGACACCGGTAGTACTGGTACGACATCCGCGATCCCCGCCATCAGCCGATTGCTCAGCTGCTCAATTTCCTGGAAGCGACGCTTTTTTTCGAGGGAACTGAAATCGGTGCCTGCGTCGCGGCAGTATGACTTCATCGATAGCGGGGTCCCGAAGTTGACACACGCATACCCGTAGCGGTGCCAACGGCTGAGAACCATCAACACCAGGCTGTGGGAGATGAAGCGGGATGTAGTCCATAAAACAAACCACCAGCTGCGCCTGCCGGCATCCGTGTCAAGGGTGCGCAGCAGGCTCCGGTCTTCAAGGGTCCGGTCGTAGTTAATTCCCACTGGTATAAAGACAATGTCACGGTCTGACTCCCGGTCGAACTTTCGGAGCATGTAATCAACCAGACCGAGTTTTGGTTTCTGCAGCCGGCCGTCCCGGCTGAGCCCACCCTCGAGGAAAACGGCCTGACAAACCCCTTCGCGCGTTGCCATGTGAATGTAGCGCTCCAGTACCTTGCGATACAGCGGGTTTCCGGATCGCCGCCGAACAAAAAAAGCGCCCATGGCACGGATCAGCATCTGCAGCGGCCAGATTTTGGCCCACTCCCCAACGGCATAGGAAAGCGTGGTCCGTTCGGCCGCCAGAAAGGCCACCAGGATATAGTCCATGTTGGAGCGGTGGTTCATGACAAAAACAACGGTGGAATCGGGATCAATCGAAGCATACTGTCTGCCGTCCAGCAGGCCAACCCGCACCCGGTAAAGCAGCCGGGCGATCTTTTTGGCAATCCAGTACCCGATCCGGAAATAGAGATATGCGTTAAATGAGGGGACAATTTCGCGGGCATACACCATCACCTTGCCCTGTGCAATTTCCTGCGGCATATCGTGCTGACCGGCGTAGTCTTTTATTGCTTCGATGACCAGTGGGTCGTAAACCAGCCGGTCGATGAGGACCTGCCTTTTCGTCAATTGAAAAGGCCTTATCTCTATATCCAGGCGAGTGCCGATTTCGTCGATTACCCGGTTGATACGCCTGCGGAGAAACCAGCGGGTGCTGGGAATCAGAACCCGATCCAGTAAGGCAATGGCTGCAACACCCGCCAGCAGGAAAAAAAGCCAGATGGAGATGCTGATTTGGCCGCTCATGAAGACTCACCTCGTGGGAACGGTTCAATTTCATTCTTGGTTTTGAGGATCACAAAGAATCTATAATTTTGTTAAATTCTGTCGACGTAAACTCGCTGATCATATCACTTTTCACCGCTTCCAACATGCTGTTAATGCCGTTATCGAACGGACGGTATCCGGCCGTCCATGTTACCCCAATATTGGATTCAAATACGTGTTCCCAAACAGGTTTCGAATGATCATCCTTTTTTAATGCCACGGGTATTTTCGTCCATATTCTGCTGTGCTGATAGCCGTCGCTCCAAAACGACTGGAGTTCCACATGCAGCTGAGGCGCACCATCCGGCTGCCCTGAAATTTTGTATCCCGCTGTCTTCAGGCAATCTGAAACCAACTCCTATATTGTTAGAAGCGGTTCGTCGTTCTTTAAAAGCTCAGTTAAGGGGAGTCCCCAGTATTTTACTTCAATATTAAGTTTTTGCAAAGTTTCCGTAACGCCTAATTGATCTGAGCAGGCTTTGCACGCGGTTATGTGTACTCCTGCATCTATCGCGGCTTTAATTTTATCTTGAATATCGGTATTTTCACTGACCAGTTTGGCGGGTGCCCCCCAAATTATGAGAGTGACCTTTTCCCACCAACCATGGATGAGAGCATTGATGGTATACATGAAAACCATTTTTTCTGCTGTAACCGGATTATCATTGGTCCACAATACGTAAAGATGTGTCTTGTTCATTTATTTCCTCCATGATTCTGCCATATTGAGTAAACCAAAATAAATCGGACCTATAACCCAAAAGAAGGCTTTTTTATCTACGAGTGTTTTAATCCCATGTGTTTTTAGAGTGTTGGAGCACTGGAGTGATGGAGTAATGAAAAGAATGTTTAAAACAACACTCCAATACTCCATAACTCCGAAATCATTAAACATAGAAAAGTCGATTACGTGAATGACCTTTTTATTGGTTATAGTTCCGTTTTATTATAGCGCAAACAAATAATCAAACACCCCGTAAATCAGCTCGGTCACCTGTTTGTTGCCGTCCAGCGAGCCGGCCAGGCCATACAGGGCAGTGGTTTCCGCTACGGTTCCTTCTTTAGAGCGGGCGTATACAACGGCTTCTTTCAGGTCCGCCACCATTCTGTCGGCCAGGCCGGCAACGGCTGTCTGGGGCATGGTCACGCAGAAGTGCAGCGCCGGCGGAAGGTGCAGGCAGTTGTAGCGCCAGCCCCTTGTTTTCATAAAATCATTTACATGATAGATGTCCACTTTGTCGGAGCGGAAGCTGATCACAAATGTCGGGTCGCCGATGACGGTTAGTTCCGGGATTTTCCCGATACCGGTTTTGAGGGCATCGGCCACATCCATGATCTGGCGGGCGGCCTGCAGGTAGCCTTCTTCCCCCAAATAAACCATGGATGCCCATGTGGCAGCCGTGAGGCCGCCCGAGCGGCTCCCGGCCGCCGTGGGTGAAGCATACATGCCGCCGGGCCAGTCCGGAACATTGAAATACTGGTAGCGCCGCAATTTGCTGTTGCAGTAAAGAACCACGGAGGTACCTTTCAGGCCGTATCCGTATTTATGGGTGTCCGCGGACATGGAGGTCAGTCCCGGCAGGCGAAAATCGAAAACCGGCAGCTTGTAGCCGAGTTTTTCGATCCAGGGCAGGATGAATCCGCCCAGGCAGCCGTCCACATGAAAGCCGATCTTATGGCGCAGCGCAATCTCGGAAAGGTTTTCCAGGGGGTCGATCAACCCGTACGGGTAGTTGCCGGCACTCCCCACAATGGCGGCTGTATTGGGGGTGATTTTTTCTTCCACGGCGCCGGGGTCAACCCGGAAATCCGGCTCTGATACGGGGACATGCACCATGCGGATGCCGAAATATTCTCCCGCCTTGTCAAAAGCCGGGTGGGCTGTCTGGGGGATGATAATTTCAGGTGTCGTGATGCCTTTTTCTTCCCGGGCCCAATCCCGATAGACTTTCATGGCCATGATAATACTTTCGCTGCCGCCGGACGTCATGGTCCCGCAGACCGCGTTTTCAGGGTTGTGTTCCAGGGCGGCATCCCCGTGAAGCATTTTGGCGGTCATGGAGATGATCTCGCTTTCCATTTTGAACATGCTGGGGCAGAGGTCGAACTGGATGGAATTTACATGGGTGAACAGCGCCGACACCTTGTTTAAGAATTCACGGTGGGCGTCGCCGGCGTGATAAAAGGTTCCGGATACCCGGCCGGTTTTCCATTTGGCGTTTTCTTCCTCTGCCATGGTGGCCAGATCGGTAAATATATCGTTTTTTGATCGGCCTTTGTGGGGAATTGCGGCATGGGTTTTAAATCGTCCTTTATAGGGTTTCAACGGATCAACTGCCTGGTCTGACATAATGTCCTCCTTTTATATATCTGTTCTTTAACGGCTATTTGTTTACCGTGGCATTCAGTGCCGCAAAGATTGTTTTGTTTCTGGAAAACAGCTTGCGGTATTGGGCGTACATCCGGTTGTAAATCGCTTCGTTAGATTTGTCCGGTTCAAAAACCCGTTTGATGGGAACCATGGCCGGAAGTTGTTCCATGGTGAGGTAACCCAAAGCCGTCAGCGCCAGCAGGGCGGTCCCCCGTGCGGTGGAGGTGAGCGGTTCATCCACCTGGTGAATGGGCACTCCCAGGATGTCGGCGTGGATCTGGGCCCAGAGGTCGGAGAGCGCCCCGCCGCCGGAAAAAAGAAATTTGGTAAACCGGCGGCCCATCATCTTTTCCGCCGGCTCCCGGGTCCACCGGCTGTTGAACGCCAGGCCCTCCATGATGGAACGCGACAGATGGCTGCGCCGGGTGTCGATGGAAAGGTTGATAAACCCGCCGCGGGCATGCTGGTTTTCGCAGGGGACCACGGAGCCGTTCAGCCAGGGCAAAAAGATTACCCCGCCGCTGCCCGGCGGTGCACTTGCGGCCACTGTGTTGTAGCGTGTATAGACATCCTCCGGTTTTTCGGCCGTTTTAAAATTGTCCGAATCGTACAGAATGTTTTTTAGAAAAAACTCCACACATTTCCCGCCGAGCCCCTGTTCTCCCAAAAGAATATAGCGGTCCGGAAATGCACTGGGAAGCGCCGTCATCATGTGGGCGATGTCTGTTTTTTTAAAGGGCATGTGGCAACTCAGGTAAAGGGTGGTCCCGATATAGATGATGGGCTCAAAATCCTGCACGGCACCGGACCCGATAAGGGAGGCGTTGGTATCGCCGACCCCGGCCACGATCCGGGTGGACGGTGCAAGTCCGAGCTCACCGGCGACCGCAGGGTCAATGGAACCCACCACCCCGTTGTTGGGTATCAGATCCGGAAATTTTTCCCGATCCAACCCCGCCAATCGCAGCAGTGTATCGTTGTAGTCCCCACCCTTTCCGATGCGATTGTCGGTGATGACAAAGGGGGCCATGGTTTTCTGTGTAGCGGTGATCTTTCCGGACAGGCGGGCTGTCAGGTAGTCCATGGGCTCAAGGAATTTAAATGTTTTGCGGTAAATCTCGGGGCGCTCGTTTTTGATAAAGAGGACGTGCCCCATGGAATCCACGCCGGAATGGGTTGGGGCCAGTCCGGTGAGGCGAATCCATTTCATTAATTTCAATACCTGGTACCCCTGGATACTCGGAAATCCGCGGATGGCCCTGCGGTTATACTTCCCCCCCCGGGTGTCCAACCAGTGGATCGCCCCCATGAGGGGTTCTGCGTTTTCGTCTACCGGAACGACAACGGACCACTGGGAATCACAGGCGACCGCGGTGATCTTTTCCGGCGGAACGCCGGCAAGATCGATTACGGCTCTGGCCGCCTTTTTGGCGTTTCGCCACCACTCCACCGGATCCTGTTCGGCGCCGCCATCGGGCAGCAGGGTGGTGCTGGTGCGTTCGCCCGCACTGGCCACGATGCGGCCGTCACAGGCGACAAGGGCCGCTTTCAGGTCGCTGCTGCCCAGGTCGATGGACAATACATATCTGTCTTCAGTTTTGGGGTTCATGCCGTCCTCCTGAATATCTTAATGCTTTTGGTGCTTCTCCCGATTCGCTGGGAGGAGTTGGGGGCAAGGGTAGCGGTTTCAAGGGTTACGTACCATTTTGTCATTTTTCGGGTTGCTGCAGACCCCTCATAAGGCTGCCGAAATGGATATTCCGGCAGAGGTCATTTTTCGAAAACAGGGCCGAAAACAGCGACAGCCCTTCGGTAAAGGCGATCATGGTCAGGCTGATCTGCGACGCTGTTTGGAAATCATTTGCGCCGCCATCGATCAGATCCATGATCCGGCTTTTCCATTTGCCGTACAATTCATGCAGTTTTTGCCGGATAGCTGAATTGTGAATGGCCAAAGCCCAGATTTCCGTAAAGATGCGGGCATATTCATGGTTATAGGCTACTTCGTCCATCATCCAATGGAACTGTTCTTCCATTTTTTGGGAAGCGGGCACCTCATTTCCGGTACGATGTGCAAACAGGTCGAGGAACTCACCATAATAATTGTCGAAGGTGTGGTCGATGTATTTCAGGAGAATGTCTTCCTTGTTTTCGAAATAGTAATGCAGGAGCCCATGGTTGATGCCGGCTTCCCGGGCGATATCCTTGATGGTGGTCTGGTAGAATGGTTTTTCCAGGAGGCACTGGTGGAGGGCTTTCAGTATCTGAATCCGGCGCTCATTGCGAATGACGGTCTTGGACATGATTGAATTTCTTTGTCCCGAATCGACCATTCTTTTATTAAAGTATGAAATATTCGGGTTCGGATGAAAGTTAGTCAAATAACTAAGTTAAATAACTAAACCATACCCCCTGTCTTGTCAACAGATTTTTGGTGTCATCCCTATCCCGGGAAATGGTTCCATCGGCTGCTGATGGAAAATCGGACTTCTGCGATTTATAGATTGGTTTCGGATGGATTGGTCCGTGCGAAAAGGCGCGGCCAGTACAAGAGTCGCGGTCAGGGGTTGAATGAATACTAATTCATTCACATGGGGATCACGAACGCCCACATTTATTGAC
>CAZKYZ010000142.1:0-8738 GCA_964557055.1 uncultured Desulfobacterales bacterium | reverse complement strand
TAGGGGAAGGAAATGTGAAACAGATTATCGTAGCGGGTGAGCAGCTGTTTCATGATCTGCGCAAGGGAATGCTGTTCTTCTGCCGTAAGGTCCGTCAGCCGCAGAACGTGTCTGCGGGGCAGGAGGATACTTTCGAAGGGCCAGGTTGCCCAGTAGGGCACCAGGGCGGTCCAGTGGGTATTGGAGCAGATCAGTCGTTCCTCCCGGCTTTCTTCCAGAGCCAGATAGTCCAGGAGGAGCGGTGATCCCTGTTTCCGGAAATATTCTTTTTGGTGAAAATCTTCCCGGGAGGGTTCCACGGGGATATAGTCCATGGCCCAGATCTGGCAGTGGGGGTGCGGGTTGGAACACCCCATGATCTCACCCCGGTTTTCAAATATCAGGACCCAGCGCCAGGTTTCCCCGAGTTCTTCAAATTGATCCGACCAGGTGCTGACCACTTTGCGGATGTCTTCCGTTTCCATTCGGGGGAGGGTCAGTCCGTGGTGGGGTGAAAAGCAAACTACCCGGGCGACACCCCTGGAAGGTCGGGCGGTAAGAAGGGGGTGGTCATTTTCGATTTCCGGGGTATCCTGCAGCAAGGCTGCAAAATCGTTGACGAAGACGAATGTATTCCGGTAATCTGGATTGACAACTCCTCCGGCACGCGTGTTCGATGGGCAAAGATAGCAGTCCGGGTCATAGGCCGGCAATCGCTTTTCTGATGGGGCCTCAAGGGCACCCTGCCAGGGGCGTTCCAGGCGGTGCGGTGATACCAGGACCCACGCACCGGTCAACAGGTTCTGCCGCCTGTGCGGATGTTTTCCGGGATCGAATCCCATTGCAATGCCTTTCTGCTGGTTCGATGATTCTTTGAAAATTGCTTGATGGGGAAGATCTTGTCAAGCAAAATATCATCGGTAGAGCGGGTTTTGTATGGATCGTTTTCTGAGATGGGACAGTTCTGAGATGGCAGGCGCTGTTTTTCCTGCCATTGCCTGCATGAAATCGCATGAAGGTTAATCGATCTTAAAATGGGAAAAGTTGTTTGTTACATGAATTTTTGGTATTCTAAAAAGGATTGTCGTGAATAGCGTGCAGAGGCTACTTATACAGTCATGATTTTCCCCACTTGCGGGAGGGGATAATGCTCGGAAACGGGGAACTCACAGTCCTCTGGTTCATCCGCACCCCCGAGCGGGACAAGCGATATATTCCGATTCCGGTATACCGTTCAGTGGTGTTTCCCGGGGTTTGACCTGTGAAGGGCAATTCGATATGATACGGCACATGTAAAAAACATTACCAGTATGTTTTCCGATAAACAGGAACCAATCGATGGAAAATTCCCGCCTTATATATTCTACGGAAACCGGGCGGATTTGCCGGGATTGCCGGCAGCCCGCCAAATCCTGCACCTGTAAAAAGAGAAAACAATCGAAGGTGGCAGAAACTGCCCAGGACGGAATTGTGCGTGTCCGTCGTGAGGTGAAGGGGCGCAAGGGTAAAACCGTGACCAGCGTTTCCGGTTTGCCGCTGGACGGAGCACTCCTCAAACAGATGGCCAAAGATCTCAAATACCTGTGCGGAACCGGGGGGGCCGTGAAAGACGGCATTATCATCCTGCAGGGAGATCACCGCGAAAAACTGAAATCCGAATTGAGCCGTGATGGGTATTGTGTCAAGCTTGCGGGGGGATCGTGAGAAATCTTGAAAATGATCAGGGTTGTAAAATAACCGCGCAACACCATTTAAGTGATTCTGGAGATCCATGGATGCAACATCAGGATATCAAAAGGATGTGATAAACGGAGAAAAAAAA
Source organism: uncultured Desulfobacterales bacterium (assembly GCA_964557055.1). Taxonomy (GTDB): domain Bacteria; phylum Desulfobacterota; class Desulfobacteria; order Desulfobacterales; family CAZKYZ01; genus CAZKYZ01. The sequence goes on along the minus strand of CAZKYZ010000142.1, from coordinate 6,937 downwards.
GCGTTTCCAAGACCGTTTCACATCCTTCTGGGTCCTGCGGGGGGTGCTGACGGGCTCTTTTTCTGCCTGGAACGGATGCTTCGCAAAATCGGAAGAAGTTGATTGCCGGTTCGCAGCGGTTGCCGTATTGAAAAACAGCTTATCGGCATTATTATTGGTGCAGATGTTTCGCTTCACGCAGGCAGAGAAAAGGCATTGATTCTGAGGTCGTTACGGGGTTCTGAAGGAGGCGCAGAGATACAAACACAGTTTTTTTTATGGAGGGCCGCCACGGATTCCCGTATGGATTCCGATGCGGCCGCCTGCGGGAAGAAAATTCACTAGAAGCTATCTCAAAAAACGGATTTTTGTTCAAGATCAAGGCGGACGCGAGTTTCAAACCGGAGGCGCCAGCGAAGCCAGTGCCTGTTGTGGTAAATACTGCTGTATTTCGAGGATTTGGAACGAACGCCCAACGCAGATATTGGGTCAAAAGACTTTCTTGAGACAGCTTCTACACAGGGAGACTTCGCCATGAATACGGAAAACAGCATGTCTGCGGCAGCCAAACGCCCGTGCATTTTTTCCGGCATTATTGAAATTTTATCGTCCAGGTGGCTGATGATCTTTTTCTCTCTGGTATTATGGACAGGTATGGTGAATCCTGGTTTTTCTTCAGATCGCATATTCAGCTGGATAGATGCTGCGGGTGTGCGGCATTACAGCAACAAACCGCCTGCTGGGATTGATGAAACTAGTCTTGCGACAACCGATGAAATTCCTTATGATCCGGAAGCGGATGAGCAGCGTAGCCTTCAGGATCAGCAATGGCGGGAACAGGAAGAAGCACGGAATATGGAAGAACGTCTCAGCAAAGCCGAAGAAAAGGCCGAGGAAGCCAAAAGGCTTGCTGATGAATCCGCCCGCAAGGCGGAACAACTGCAGGGAGAACTGGATCAGGTACGCGAAGAGCGAACGGAAAACAGTACCGTATATGTGCCTGTCTGGCCCTACCGCCCTCACAGGCCCCGCCCCCCCGGCTACCATCCGGATCGCCCGGGAGGAAAGCCGGACCGTCCCCGTCCGACACCACTTCCCGAGGGCGAGCAATCAGGTGTGAACATCAAGGTGCAAATCGATAAAAAATAATGACCACGATCCCCCAGATACCGCCCCAGACAATCCTGGGATAAAGCCATTGCGGTGTCCGCGCCGGATTCATGGCCACCTGAATGACCCGGATGACACCCAGTTGACCCAGCTGCCACAGGACGAGACTGTTTACCAGCGCGCCCAGGCATCCGGCGGAGAATAAAAGCGATATTTTTTTCATGTAACGATACCCTCCATAACAATGTGTACCATCAATGCGCTCCACCTGAAGCCTTGCGATTTTCGATCCTCTTTTCGAGAACGATCAACAGGATATGGTCGTTTTCCCACATTTCCCGGCATTTTTGATAGCCCAGTTTGTGATACAAATAGAGGCTTTTGGTGCTTTTGGAACCGGTAAAGAGTTCGAAACGGTCCACGTAGGGGAAACTGTTTTCCAGGGCCGTCATCAACCGGTTGCCGATACCGTTGTCTTGCAACCCCGGTTCAACAACGAGCCTGGATACGTGACAGGTTCCATTTTCTGCTTTTCCGCGGACAGCCCCAATAATTGCGCCGTTTTGTACCGCTTTCAGGATGGTGTGGTCCCTAAAGGCTGCCAAAATCGCGTCCCGTGTTTCCGTAAGAGGCGGCAGGCTGAAGTCGCTGTACAGAAGGGCTTGGGCATAAAAGGCCGATTTCTGGACTTTCAAGATGGTGCTGGCATCATCCGGAACCGCTTTTTGAATTGTCAGATTTTCAGGCATGTTTTGTTGTCTATCCGATCAACAGTTTTTTTTGTTTCGGGCCAGGGACGCAGCCGCCGGGTAATCGTGGCGATTTTTTTCGATTGACGCCCCATGAATTATACGCCCTCGATTTATGAGCAGTCAAAAATTTAGGGTTTGTAATAAAGGGAACAAAGTCTACCGATCAGGGTGGGAACATACCGCAAGTTTGATGCGAAAGCAATTCGCGGGAACAGATCCGTTCCAGATACCGAATAGGGGCAGCCGGAACGGATTGGATACTTCTTTAACGCCTGAGGTAGGACATGGATGGACCCGGGCGACCCACAAAACAGGTCCGTGTAAAATCATATTTTTGGATGATTCGAAAAGCTGTGCGGGCTTCGTTCTGCTTGTCTCCGAAGTCCATGATCCAGTGACTGCCTTCCACAATTTTCCAGCGCCCGTCAATTCTTCTCACCTGGATTCGATCCGGATTAAACAGAATGCAGTCCTCACCGGATACCGCCCCGGAAGGCGTGTTCCCTTCGGACAGGATATAGGTCATCGAGGGATCCGGGCGACCGACAAAGCATTGTTGGGTCGCACGGTAGTTTTTCAGGATGTGAAGTGCCTGGCGGGCTTCGGCCTGGTTGTCGCCGAAGTCCATGATCGAGTGACTGCCTTCCACAATTTTCCAGCGCCCGTTGATTCTTCTGGCTTCAATATTCTGCCAGTTGAATCCGACACAGTCCTCGGACAGGGACGCAGTCGGGGGTGAGGGCGGCGGTGGCGGGGGCGGGACGGGAGCCGGATGAAGGGACGCCGCCTGACGCTGGAAGGTATACGAATTGGTATAGTCGCTACGTCCGCTCCCGTCGGTAAAGCGTGTAAAAACATCGACACTCAGGCGTCCTGATCCGGAAAGCCGGAGAACGAGCAAGCTTTCGCTGAAATCCTTGCGATAGAAGGCCGATATGGCGCGCGTCCGGGCCCGGATGTCGGCTGATACGTCAGTAGCGTACGGAGTTGCCCGGACTCTGCCCCAGTCGCAGTCGTTGGGATGGCATTGACCCCAGGCCTGGACAGACACATCATTTCCATTTATCCTAACGTTTAGTCGTGTGACTCCCTGTGTCCCGGCATCGCTGTTCTTCCAGCTTCCATTGAAATCCTGCAGACCGGCAAAGGCGGCAGGCATAAAAAACAGAACCAAAACCGCTGCAAGCATCCATGTTGAAAAAAAACGTTTTTTCATTTTTCCCTCCTTATATGTACGTGTGCGAATAGGGTCGGTTCAACAAAGAGATTGTCAATAACTGAAATATGGTTATCTATTTTCGGCAGAATGATGCCAAAAGGTTCAAAAAGTTTCGGAAGTCTTGACTCCTGAGTGGTATATTTCTATATTTAATAATTTTATTTGAATTTTGCAAGGGATGCTTCTCCCAGTCGGGATGTTTTTAGAATTTCCCGGCCAAGCCGCCCTTCAAATATTTCCATACCCATCTCGAAAAGAAATCGAATGAAACGGGGAAATCGGCCATGGTCTGCTGGACCCAATCAAATCCCAGGGCTTGCGTGAAATGGACGATTCAGCCATGATCATGCGGGTAAAGTTCAAAACCATTCCCGGGGAGCAATTCATGGTCTGGCGGGAAGTGTAACGATTGATGCAGGAGACTTTCCAGGCCAATGGCATTGAATTTGCCCACCGCAATGTTACGGTTTACCTTCCGGACAATCAGATGCAGGCTGAAGGAACCGACGCCGGGAGCCAAACAAGTAAAACGGATCCCAGATTGATCCAGGCCGCAGGGGCAGCCGTTATTGCTGCTGAAGAGCTAAAACTGGCTGAGGAGGCGGCCAAGACAGAAAAGGAATAATGGGTGAGTGTTACATGGCAGCGGTATTGAATCAACTTTTTAATGAATTGTAACATGAGAACAGGAGACGAATTGTGAATGCAGAAAACGACACCCACCTGAAGTCCATCGGCTATATTTTATGGATCTTCGGGTTTACCGGAGCGCATCGCTTTTATTACGGTAAGCCCGTTACCGGTACCATCTGGTTCCTGACCCTGGGGCTGCTTGGGATCGGCTGGATCATCGACCTGTTTTTGATACCGGGCATGGACCGCCAGGCTGACCTGCGGTTTCGAACCGGAAGTATCGACTACAGCGCTGCCTGGATACTGCTCACTTTTCTGGGGTTGTTCGGTATTCACCGCATGTACATGGGCAAATGGATTTCCGGGCTTATTTATCTTATTAGCGGCGGAATTTTTGGATTGGGGATTTTATACGATTTCTGGACCATCAACGACCAGATCAATATCATCAATAGCAGCGGGGCCTAGTTTATTTTATATTTTGTCTTTGCGGGTAGATGGCGGGATACACGGCAGAAGGAACAAGAGACCCTATGAATAAACAGATGGGCACAAGATTTGCCGGATATAGCAGAACCGCAGACATCCTCGAACTGTATGCTGCTGAAAATCCATTGGCCAGTTTCAAGGGGAAACCATAATCCATTTCAATTTTTTCGCCGTACCGGCATCGAAACCAAAACGGAGTCGCCAATGGCCAAGCTGTATTTTCGATATGGGGCAATGAACTGCGGAAAATCCACTTCCCTAATCCAGGTCGACTACAATTATCGCGAAAGGGGAATGAATACGCTTATCATCAAGCCCTATGCCGACAGAAAGGGTAACGACAAAGTACTGTCGCGGCTTGAAGTGGAACGCAGGGCTGATATTCTTTGTACAGGCACGGACGATCTTTATGCCATGATCGAACAGCGACAGACACGGAAAGGACAGTTGCACTGTGTACTGGTGGATGAGGCCCAGTTTTTAAAAGCCCTCCAAGCGGATCACCTGTTTCGGGTAGCGGTGATGCTGGATATACCGGTAATCTGCTATGGTTTGCGCACCGATTTCCGGCTGAACGGATTTGAAGGCAGCCAGCGTCTGCTGCTGCTGGCCCACAGCATCGAGGAATTGAAAACCATCTGCAAATGCGGACGGAAAGCGATGGTTAACGGCAGGCGCATGGGCGGCCGGTTTGTTTTCGAGGGTGAACAGGTGGCTATCGACGGAGAGAACGAAGTAGAATACGAATCCCTTTGCCCGGAATGCTATTTCCGGTATAAGGCGCAAGGGCAATAGTGCCCTGTCCCATAAGTTTCTTGCCTAAAGATGCCTGTTAACACGGATATACCTGAAGTATAGGACCGGAAAATCCGAAATCAATCGTTATCGTTTTGTTATTTATTTTTGGGACGTAACAATAGAAGCCGTCTCAACAAGTTTTTTGTTCCGGTTTCCTTTTGATGCTGGCCGGCCCGGTCAGCATTCGTTGCAGCCTCAGGTTGAACCGGGCTTGGATGATGAAATGTCCTTATTAGATGTATGGTTATTCGTATGCAACTGGGCGGCATTTTTTTGAGGAGACAGAAAAGAGAACTTTTTCGATACCGAGCGAGATACCGGTTTCAGCGATAATAACAGTAAAAGAACAGCACCGCCAAGCTGCACCCAGTAGGGTATGATTTCAGCCGCGGTACCGATGGCGGCTTGGGCGGAGACACCAAACATGACATAAACGCCGTCCAGTATCAGCCCGAAAAAAAGAGCCATTACGGAAATAGAAATCAAATAGAGTGCCACCGAGCGTCGTCCGAGAATGCCGGTGAGGACTGTGAGAGAGGCCATATTGGTGGCAGGACCGGCAATCAGAAAAACCAGAGCCGCACCCGGGCTGACGCCTTTCAGGATTAGCGCTGCAGCTATCGGTGTCGAAGCGGTCGCACAGATATAGAGCGGGGTTCCTACCGCTAGCATGATCAGCATTGAGGAAATCCCGCCCCCCAAATAGTCAGAGAATATTGACTCCGGCAGCAGTACCGAAATGAGTCCCGCCAGAAGAATTCCGAACAGAAACCATGATGCGATATCCCCCCAGACCTCCCGGAAGGCAAATCTGAAACCGGTTGCCGTTTTTTCCATAAACGAATGGTGCGTTCTGTGAATTTCATCCGGACATCCCCTACCGTCGCAGCATCCGTCCACGGGGCAGGACAGGTCCGGCACCATTGCCGGATCGGCTGTATTTTGCGAGAAAAGGTTTTCCGCAATACCGGCAACAACTGCCGTTATAAATCCCACCAGGGGACGAGCAACGGTCATGATGGGATCGAGCAGGGCCCAGGAGATGGAGATGGAATCCACCCCGGATTCCGGTGTGGATATCAAAAAAGCCGTAACCGCGCCTTTATTGGCGCCTTGTTTTCGAAGGGACGCGGCCGCGGGAATCACTCCGCAGGAACAGAGGGGGATGGGGACACCGAGGGCGGCCGCTTTCAGTACCGAGGAAAACCTGCCCCTGCCGAGATGGCGGGACACATAAGCAGGATTTAGAAAAACCTTGAGCAGACCACTGATGACTAGTCCGAAGATGATGTAAACAGATGAGTCCAGCAGGAGATGCCAGGATTCGACCAGTATGGACACGACAGTATTCATGCAAACACTCACTTTCTGTTTATGGCGCACCGCCCGGGCACGTTGACATTCATGGCGGGGATGTGTTTCTACACGAGGTGCTTTATTCCCGAATGTGTTCTAGACCGGTTTCCAGTAGATCCGAAACGTGGCTGTCATCCAGCCGGTAGTAAAGGATTCTGCCCTCCCGTCGGCTTCTGACAATTGAAGGATCCTTCAACCGGCAAAGCTGATGGGAAACGGCAGATTCAGAGAGACCGGAGTAAGCTGCCAGGTCACAAACGCACATCTCCCCTCCAGACAGTGCCACAATGATTTTCAGGCGACTGGGGTCACCCATAACCCGGTAGGTGCCTGCGAGGTGTTCCAGTTCTGTTTCCCCGATGGCTTCCCGCCGGGCTCGATTAACCCTGTTCAGATGGATCACCCGGACACCACAGGTGCCGTCCGGATCGGCATTTTTTTTCTTTTTCGATATCAGTCCCGCAAATCCCTCTGATGCTTTATGGTAAAAAAGAGATGGAAGACGACCTTATAAAAATTTATATATGAACATATATTCATATATAATAATAAACAAAGACTTGTCAAGCGATTTTGTATTTTGGGGTTTGCGCGAAACGCC
>CAZKYZ010000141.1:0-8740 GCA_964557055.1 uncultured Desulfobacterales bacterium | reverse complement strand
CCAATCCAGTTTTCCCAATATGGATGCCGTTGAAAACAATTATTTGGTGCTTCCTATCCATACGAAGATGAATTTGGAAGATGTGCAGACAATTTGCGAAACGATCCGGTCTGGTTGGTAAACCAGAAACAGACAGCCTTCTCCACCGATCGATCTGCCGTATCCTCCACTCCAAAGACTTTCAACCAGATTGATAAAAGACCTGTGAAAACGATATCTTATGATGACTACTCTGCCTTGCTGAATAACAGCAAGATCATTATCCCGGGAAAGGTTTTTCAGCTCCATGATGGAACTATTTTAAAAATATTCCGCCTGAAAACCACCTTTTCCTCGGGTCGTCTATACCCGTATGCGCTTCGCTTTACAAAAAACGCTGAAAAATTGAGGCGCCTGAAAATACCGACCGTTCGCGTCCTGGCAACATACCGCATCCCGGATTTGAAAAAAACCGGTGTTTTGTATCGAAAGCTCGAAGGAACCGTACTGGATGAACAGCTGGCCGACAGCCCGGTCAGTTTCGAACTTGCTATAAGGTTGGCTGGTTTCTTTGCCGGTCTCCATAGGAAAGGCGTCTACTTTCGTTCTATCCATTTTGGAAATATCGTCGTTCTTCCAAACGGCGAATTCGGGCTTATCGATATTCTCGATATGAAAGTCCACCTCAAACCACTGGGATTTCACAAACGCCTGCGAAACTTTAACCACATCTTTCGAAATGACGCGGATCGGAAAAGGATGCAACCGATATTCGATCAATTTTTGTTGCATTACAAAACAGTCACCCCGATATCGGAGATTCAGGCTGCGACAATCAGAAAGCGGGTGGTTCAATTGTTAAACGAACCGGGCAAGACTTGATAATTGTTTTTCCAGTCTTTTTCAAATAGAAATGTCATCTTCTTACGCGGGATGAAATTTGGTGCGTGTTGGACAGCTTCTGTTATTCCACTCTTTGCAAAAATCGGCGGGAGTAATAAACGGTGATGCGATATTTGTCGTCTTCAAACGATTTGACCTTCTGATAGCGCTCCGATTCGACTGTTTTTGCGGCCTGTTTTCTGGAATGTTTCAAAACAATGATATCTGTTTTCTGTTCCTCGAACATTTCAATCGAATCGACGTTTTGTAAAACAGTAAACCGTTCACCGACGCCTTTGGATTCATCAACGTTCTCATACAAATCGAGCCCTGCATAATAAACGATCCTGGTTTCCATCGTCGCTATGGATACCGTCTCCGGTAGATTTTGAGCGGCCAGCCACCTTCCGGCTGTTACAATGCCGGTATTGTCATCGGTCAGTTTTGTAACACTTATAGCCGTCGGGGAAACAAAAAAAACAACGCATAAAACAGCAAACCAGATTCTTGAATACCGAGTCGCTTCAAGCTTTTCGAAAATCTTTGTAAATCCGAGACCAATCAGCGGGTACAGAGAAAAAGCCGCGATCCAAACATAGCGCGAGGCGGTGTAGTCATATCTGATGAGAAAAATGTAGGTGGACATAAAATAAGCGGCCGAAATGCCGCAACCAAACCAGAAAAACCGGTCTTTTTGACATTTTCGTGCCCAGAATAACGGAATACAGAAAAACGGCCAGACAATTTTAACTATCGCTTCCAGCAAACTGATTGCATAGATTAAAAACAGATAATGCCTTGAAGTTTCCAAAAACCCTTTACCGAATCCCGCGAATGGACCGGTTCCCTCCAGCGTTTCAAGGAAAGCATAAATCGTGCTGTACCGATATAAAAACTCCAGCGTTAAAACGGAACGGAACAGATCAATCATAAATCCGAACCGATTGACCAAGGCGATGTCCGCAATCGTATGCCAAAAATAAATCCCAACGCATACCAGTCCGAAGGCCCCCCCCCCAAATGGACACCCCCTTCAGATAGTAACCTCTTTTCTGCGGATACCGTATCACCCAGAAAATCAGGCACACGGCATAAAAACCGATAAACACAATTCCTTCCAGCCGGCAAAGCAGGGAAGCTCCGCAAAACAGCAGTACGGCGACAAAATAGCCTGGTTTCTCGCTCCGCATGGATCGCAAGGCGAATAGCATGGCCCATGACAACAGCAATAAAAACAATGGATCTCGAATGACCTTGATGGAACCTTCATTCAGTTCCGGAGCGACGGTAAAGGCCAAACAGGCCCAAAAAGCGGCTTTCTTTGAAAACAATTCCCTTGTAATCCAAAACAAAGGGATATTGACCAGCACAAGGGAAGATGCGGACACAATTCTTGCTGCAACAGACCAGTCCGCAAAAAAGAGATGAACCATTGCAACGAGAGCGGGGTAAAGGGGCATCTGGAATAAAGATAACGCCTGTTTGAAATTGCCCGCGGCAAAGTGCCTGGCAGCGGATATATACAAAACCCCGTCTGGATTAATCGCTTTGCTGTTGGCCAGGATAAGAAGTATGCATTTCAGTATTACCGCAATGGCCAGAACGACCGTCAAACGGTATGGATTTTTCTGCCACGTCTTTAACATACGAAACAATTAACCATTTATGGAGATACGGGTTTTAAAAAAAGTGCCGGGCGATTATGCCCCGGAACGATCATATCGGTATTTCAGTGGAAAAATTGAACGGTTGCCCGATCCGGAAGCAGGGCTGGCCTTTCAAACCGGGTTTTTCATAAATCCAGAGAATCGTCGGCAAGAATCTCGTCGGCATTCAACTCCTTCAAAATTCGTCGGATTCTTTTCATCCCTTTGGCAATCGCGCCGCCTCCCGAACCGAGTTCCGGATGAAATATCATGGTGGCATGATTCAGATGGATCAGATATTCACCCAGATGGCGGGCTGGTAGATAAACAAGTTTATGCCCCTGGTCAACCAGAAATTTAGACATCCCCTTGCTGGCAGTTTCTCCGCCATGAGAAAATGTCAGGTTGTATTTACGGATGACATCCATCCGGTACATGGCGCAATGGGATCGCAAAAAATAGTATTCCTTCCCCTGCCCGGAGATCGGAGGGTTTCCACTTCCAAAAAATTTGTAATAATCACCGTCCATCTGATCACGCGCCTTCCGGGCTTTTCTCTTATTTCCCGTGAGGGTATAATGGGTGATTCGCCAGCGGTATTCCATCTGTTTGGCTGCGCATTTCAAAATAGAAGGTTTTTCTTCAAGCTTCCACGAGCCGACACCGGCGATATTGGGTTCCTTTGCAAATTCCGCGAGCAGGATGTCAAGCCAACCAGGCTGCAGAATCATGGTATCGGTATGAATGGCAAGTACATATGGTGTGTCCACTCGCCCAAGAGCGAGATCAAGCGCCCGCGATTCCGATTGCGATGGGGAAGCGTCTTTCTCCTTGCGTTCGATCAACTCTATCCAGGAAAGCGTTTTCAGGTAATCGAGCGACGCATCGGCCGAATTGTTGTCTATGGCGATAACGCGGATTTTTTTCGGATCCGTATTTTTGCGGAGCATTCGCAAACAGAGTTTGGTGACTTCCGGTGTTTTATAGTTCGGTATCAGTATGCTTACAACGGGTCTGTGCATGGCGGTTTCGATACAGATGGGTTGCTGGTTTATAAGTTGTTGACATAACCTTCCGGATCTTCGACGACAACCCCGCTCTTTTGCAGGATCCGTAACTCTTTTTTTCGTCTTCGCCTCCGTTTGGCCTGATATTCCGGGTACAACAGCTCGGGATAAAAGCGTTTCCAGCGTTTATGAAACCAGAACCATTGGCTGGAATATTCACTGATAATTTCCACAAGAGCGTCATTCATCATTTGTGTGTTCACCTGGATATCTTTACGAAGATCATCACTTCGCCTGATTTCCAGGGGCGGCCGGACATGCGCCACCAGGATGCCATTTTCGCGGACGCAAAAAGCGGGCAGGACCGTACTTTTGCATCGCAGGGCAAGTAACGCCGCAACGGGAGTGGCCATCACTTTTTTGCCGAAAAAAAGGACTTCCACACCGTCTGATCGTTTGGTTACCTGGTCGATAAGAATACCCAAAACACCGCCGCTTCGGAGCGTGCGCATCATCTCCGGCAACGCCCCGTCCTTATGAATGATCCGGTTTCCGAATCGTGTCCGCAGGTTCGTCAGCCATCGATCCGCCCATGCATTGCCAAGAGGGCGCGCCACGGAAGTAATGGACCTCCCGGTTGTCAGTTTCATGATCATCGGGGAAATTTCCCAATTACCGATATGGGCGGAGATAAGTATGGCACCGTTGGGATTTGCGATGGCTGCCTCGATATGCTCTTTGCCGACGATATGAACCGAATTCAAGATTTCCGTTTCTGTCATCAGCGGCAGTCTGCAAATTTCAAAAATAGTACGGAAAAAGCTCTGGAAAATTTCGGGAATGTGATTGCGAATCTGTTTTTGAGTCCATTGGGGGTATGCCAAAGCAAGATTTCTGCGCGCAATCCTGCGAAGAGACAATACCCAAAAACCGGCCGCCGAACCGATAAGTCTGGCTGCTATTTTTTGCATGCCTGGAGGCATCCCGCCAATAGCCGCCGTCAATCGGTCAAATATGGGATGTAGCTTTTCGTAATTTTTCATATAGCCGATTCAACGATTGAAAACGATTTCCAGGAATAAAACTGGGGTTTCGGAAGGTCCCGTGCTGCAAGATACTTTCGAAAGTGGTCACCGAACCGGATTCTTTCCTCGACAACCTGTTCAAACCGCCCTGTCAGTTCCAGCAGCAGCTCACAGGCTTCCCGCACGGCATGCAGCCCCCCTTCGGTTCCCGTGATATAATCGCACAATCCGGCCTGCTGAACGTAATGCGCAAAAGCAGGGCTGGCTTTTCTCCGGATCATTATGCGCAGGCCGCACGTTTCAGCAATCGGCAAATCAAGAATATCATCAAAAAAAAAGGCGATTTCCACCGGTTTAAGATTATGATCCTTCTGGATATGCTCAAACGCTTCCTGTTTGTTGAGAAATCCTGAATAAACAGCATGAAAATGCTCTCGTTCGGCAAAATCGATGGCGGATTGATTTTCGGCACCGGTAATGATTCCGGCAACGGGCAGCTGTCCATGTTCGAGCCAGTGCCCGAAGCGAAGCAGGTTCGTACCCATGGAGTCCGCCTCTGAAAACCCGCTGGCGGACCCCGACCCCTTGCACCCGTTGTTGAACACTCCGTCCCAGTCAAACAGAAAAGCCCTGATGTTACCCGCCTTACGGGCTATCCCTGCGGACGAACAAACAAACACCCCGCCAATATTCTGGTATGTGTTTTCCATTGCCAACAACAGGTACCTATCCGTTCCGGTTCAAATCCTGAATGTCCAGCATCCCGACAACTTTTTCTGCGGAGACAACAATCAGGGTATCAACCTTTTTTTGTCTAAAAATGGCAACAGCATCGTTTAAGAGAAGGTCTGCATCAATGGTAACCGGTGTACCGTATGTGAAATTACTCATTTTGTTTTCAAGGACCACTTTCCCGGTTTTTTCGAGCATTCGCCGGATATCACCATCGGTAAAGGCCCCCATGAGCCGACCATTTTCATTGATGACACTGACACAACCGAACCCGAACTCCGTCATTTTCACAATCGCTTCCCCAAGGGTGTCCGCAAGCCGAACGATCGGGTTCTTCCTGGCATCAATAGCATCTCTTACCGTTACAGTCATAAGACGGGTATGCTCGAAAAACTGATTGGTTCCCAGGCTTGTCAGATTATTTTCCGTAAGGTTCCGCAGAACTTTGTAGGGGACCGTTATGGTGTGGACACCGAGGTTGAGAGCATTGCGAACATGTTCCGGATAGCGCACAGAGGAGAACATAATTTTGGATGGATACCCGTAATGGTCTACGGCATCGACGCATTGATTTATCAGGGAAAGGGCGTCATGTCCCTGGTCCTGAAGCCTGCCGACCAGCGGGCATACGTAGGTTGCCCCGGCAACCATGGCCATATAGGCCTGCTGCAATGTATAGACGAGGTGTACATTGACCATAATGCCTTCGTCCACCAGCCGTTTACAGGCTTTGACACCTTCCATGGACACTGGAATTTTAAAAACGGATTTGTGTTTATCGAGTCCCAGATCCAGCAATCGGTGAGCTTCCCTGCAGATTTCGTCTGCATTTTCCCCCAGAGCTTCCACCTGCAAAATCGGTACAATTTCTGCCAAGCGCAGGATCATCGTGTCAATGTCGGTAATACCGTGGCGGTGCATAAAGGTAGGTGTCGTTGTAAGGCCTGCCAAAAAGCCTAGCTGAAAAGCTTCTTCAATTTCATTGATGTCTGCTGAATCAAGATAGAGTTCCATACTCGTTTTTCTCCCTGTAGCTTACTTCCAGGTTATGGATATCGATTATTGGTTTTAAAAATTCCTCAAATTCACGGAGATCAATCTGACTGGCGGCATCGCAGCGTGCGCTGGCCGGATCCGGATGGGTTTCGATAAAAACCCCGTCCACACCTGCAGCCACACCGGATCGGGCCAGAGTGCTCAGAAACTCACGGGATCCGCCCTTGGGGTCGGCACTGGGAATGCCGTATCGACGAATCGAATGGGTAATATCGAAGACGACCGGATAGCCAATCTGGTTGAGATGATAGAAACTGCGCGGGTCGACAATAAGATCGTTGTAACCGAAAACATACCCCCTTTCGGTAAGGATGATCTTATCGTTACCGGATTCTTTGACCTTATTGGCCGGTTTTATCATGTTTTCAGGGGCTATAAATTGACCGTGCTTGAGATTGATCACCCGTCCTGTTTTCGCGGCCGCTGTGACCAGACCGGACTGCATAACGAGGTAGGCCGGAATCTGGATGACATCTAAGACCTCCGCCGCCGGCTTACACTGGTCCGGATAGTGCACGTCCGAGATAATGGGGAGTCCGAAATCCGTGCGAATCCTCTGCAGCATTTTTAAGCCTTCTTCCAGTCCGGGCCCTTCATAGTGAGACAGAGCGCTGCGATTATCCTTGGTGAAAGAAGATTTGAAGATAATTGGGATATCCAGCCTTTCCGAAATGGATTTCAGGGTCTGGGCCGTCTTCAGCATAACAATTTCTTCTTCGATAACGCAAGGACCGGATATGACGAACAATTGGGGTGAGCCACAGGCAATATCACCGACAGGAACAATTTTCTTCTGCATATTAATATCTCTCTCCGCAAGCTTCTGTTTCCGAATGCCGGAGTATATGGAAAGCCGGTTTGTGTGTCAAATAAAAAGACCGGCACAATCCGTACTGAACCCCGATTGACATTGACACCCGGTTTTCTTTTCATTATATTTTCAGCAGTGTCCGTGCTGGTCCGGAGCCTGTACCGATTTCTGGAGCTGTTTATCAAGTATTTGATGAACACCCGGTTTGTAGAGGGAAGATATATGTTATTTTCAGCGGCGGAGCGATCCGCCTTTCTTTTTTACGATCTCTGCTGGCGATTGGCAATCCCGATTCTGCGCCGAAATCATCGTCTGCTGGATGGTTTCGACCAAAGGACCCTTCGAGCGGCGGTAAACACGGAAGCGGATATCTGGATCCAGGCAGCTTCCGCCGGCGAGGCCTATCTGGCCATATCGCTACTGCCAACGATCGCTGTCAAGCGCCCCACCAGGGTCCATATCAGCACCAATACACGACAGGGGTTGGATATTCTAACCCGGTTCATTCAGTCGTCACTGCCCCCTGGCGGTCTGTTGGTGGTTACCACCGGTTTTTTTCCTTTCGACCGGCCATCATTGATGCAAAAAGCGATTTGTCGGATCAAACCACGGGTACTGGTTCTTATGGAAACCGAGATCTGGCCGGGACTGTTGGCGGCTGCCAGAAAAGTGTCGATTCCCGTAGTTATTGCAAACGGCCGCATAACGAAAAAAAGCTACCGCCGTTACCGCCTGGTTCCGTCCTTATGGAAATCGTTATCTCCGGATCATATTCTGGCGGTAACCGATGTGGATATGAACCGATTCCGAAAGCTCTTCCCATACAGTCGGGTGTCCAGAATACCGAACATGAAGTTTGACCAGATCACTTTTTCAACCGGAGTACCCGGGGAAAACAATTCTTTGGGGGAAATTGTGCCGACAAACAGATCAGTCCTTGTCCTGGGTTCGATCCGCCGGGAAGAAGAAACGGACGTCGCATCCATCGTATCTGCCATTCGAAAAAGCCACCCGGATACCATCATCGCCTTGTTCCCGAGGCACATGCACCGGGTCGATGCCTGGCAGGATATTCTGTCATCCCGAAACATCCCGTTTGCCCGGCGGTCCCGAGTCAATGGCCCTGTATCGAATGGCGTCCTGCTGTGGGACACCTTCGGTGAATTGACTGCCGCCTATGCGCTGTCATCGACCGTTTTTGTGGGGGGAACGCTGGCCAAACTGGGAGGACAAAACTTCCTGGAACCGGTTGCATACGGCCTTTCACCGGTCATCGGACCGAACTGGGAAACATTCCGATGGGTCGGCGACGATATTGTCCGAAAAAAAATCGTCCGGGTGGGCGCCAATTGGCGTGAGGTAACCGCACTGCTCCAAGAGGACCTCCAACATTTACCGGATCGAAAAATAAATGCTGAAAAGGGCCGGGAATACATTGAATCCCGTCAGGGAGGCACGAACATGGCCGGCCGGCTGATTGGAAATCTTTTGATATGATTAGAAGCTATCTCAAAAAACGGATTTTGGTTCAAGATCAAGGCGGACACGAGTTTCAAACCGGAGGAATACTGCTGTATTTCGAGGATTTGGAACGAACGCCCA